>CAZSBW010000053.1:0-12300 GCA_964604815.1 uncultured Salinivenus sp.
AATGCACAATGAATGCTCGCATTTGGTATCAGGAGACGAAGCCGCGACGATTGATCGAGCGTTCCCAATTCGTTGCAGCCCCAGTGCACGCAATCGATCTCTCTGGAATTGAACGGTCTTCGGTCCCGGCGGAACGAGCATTTTTCAGAAAAGCTCCCCCCACGCGATCGGCGTGCCGCAGTTCCGATCCGGAACGGTCGGGCTTCGGGTTACAGTCCTACCGCCACCAGCCCGATGAGCCAGCTACAGCCCAGGGCCGCGTAAATGCCCAGGATGTAGCCGGCCACGCCCATCAGGAGGCCCACCGGCGCCATCGCCGGAAGATACACGCCCGCGACGATGGGCGCGCTGGCTGCTCCGCCCACGTTGGCCATGCTTCCAGTCGCGACGAAGAAGAGGGGCGCGCGGGCCATCCGCGCTGCTGCCAGGAGGAACGCGATGTGGATGGCAATCCACACGATGCCAGCCAGCAGATAGAGCGGCACGTCGAGCACTGCCATGAGGTCGGCCTTTGCACCAATGGAGGTGAGAAGGAGGTAGAGGGCAAAGTAACCGACGCGGGAGGCGCCGGCGTCCTCCATTTCCTGAAGCGGCGTGAACGAAAGCAGCAGACCCGCGGTCACGACCAGAAGAATTGCCCACGTGTCCGGGCTGATGATGGTCGGATTCCCGACCTCGGGCAGGACGCCGCCCACGGTCTTCGCCCCGACGGTAGCGGCGAGCGCAATGCCAATCATGACGGCCAGGTCGCGGAGCGTCACGGGGCGGCGGGTCTCTTCAGCGTTCTGCATCTTCTGGTTCAGCGCGTCCATCGTAGTGGTGTCCGCCTGGATCCAGTCGTCGAAGCGAGCCTGGTAGGCGCTCAGGAAGATGAGCACGCCCATCCACCCGTAGCCGGCCACCACGTCCACCACCAAGAGCGGGCCCAGCGTGCTGTCGGGCGTCCCCACGCTCTGTTTCATGGCCACCATGTTGGCCGTACCGCCGATCCAGCTCCCCGAAAGGGCCGCAAATCCTTTCCACGCCACTGGGTCTTCGAAAAAGGAGCCGAAGAGGGCGAACACCACGGGGCCGCCCACGACGATTCCAAGCGTGCCCGCGCACAGCATGAAGAGCGCCATGGGCCCCAGGCGCAGGATGGCCTTCAGGTCGACGCTGATCATCAGCAGGAAGAGGGAGAACGGGAGGAGGTAAGTCGACATCCAGTCGTACACGGCGCTTTCGGCCGGCGTCACACCGAACGTTGTGCACAGCATGGGCACAAAGTACGCCCAAATCACCGGCGGGAGGTACTTGAAGACCGACTCAAGAGCGTCGAAAGAGTCAAGCCAAAAGACGAATCCGAGGATGGCGCCGAAGAGGGCGGCAATCGCCATGGGCTCGGAGACGAGCGGAGTGGAAAACACGGGACGGCAGAGAACTCAGTGAAAGGATCTTGGGTTGAAACCGCCCACAATGTTTCATTCTAGAGGGAGAGGGTCAACCGGGGCACTCTCACGTCAGGGCAATCGTATCTTGGATCGTTTCTTCTGAGGATGGATGCTCTTTTGCCGCTGATGGAGGAAGCTGCCCGGAATGCACGAGCGAGAGGGGGCGTGGGAGCGGTCTAAAACCACTTCCGCCCTCACTCTCGTTCAGTCAGGGCGCGTGGGAGCGAGCGGATCCAGGCTGTCGAAGCCGGAAGAGATCGACCGAACTTACTGATACGTGAATGGGTTGCTAAAGACGATCTCCGCTGATATCTCAACACGGTCCTCCTCATACGGAAAATGATGTTTACCTACCCGTGCACGGATCAGTAAGATGCAATCGCCCTGACTCTCACGTGTGAAAATGTAACAGTGGGGGAAGAACTTGCCGGCCTGCGGGACTCCCCGAGTGCTGATAGGCAAAGGCATTCTATAGGACCGGGTCCATTCGCGGTTTTACACGCCCCCGGAGATCCGTACGGGATCATGAGATCATCCACGGGCCGATCGGTGCTTCACCGTTGCCTGGATAGCAGTTGTTCGGCCTCGAAGACGGGGCCGCCCGGGCGCAGGCCGAAGCGGAGGCGATTCCAGCAAAGAGCAAAAGTCAGGCAGAGTTGGTCGACTCCACGTCCGGGGTGGGGCCGCTGGGAAATTCGTTCGGGACCGTCATCGCCTTGTCCACTGATTCGCGAACGGGAGAAAGAGGAGAAGCGTCGGGCGAACCCATCTGGTTGTAGTAGACGAACGGAACATCCTCTTTGGAGCCGGTTGTCGCGTCGGACCGAGAAGTTTGGATGTCCAGGTCATCGACGTTGACTTCTCCGAAGAAAAAGGCCAGTGCGTCGAGGGCCCGTTGCTGGTCGATGGGGTCGGCCGACGAGTCATCGCGCAGGGTTCGCCGAAAGGACTCGATGCGGTCCGGGGTCACACGATTTGGGGGAGTGCGGAGACACCAGCACACGAACCCGAAAATCCAGGTTCCGTAGACCTGGCGCTTGCGCTGAGCGAGGTCGCACCGCTGGGCCGCTTCGTCGAGGGTCCTCCGAAGGTCATCCAGAACGCTGGCCGTCGGAAGATGGCGTGGAGAGTCGGGGGAAGGCATGGAAAAAGAGCCTAAAACAGATTTTTCTTCGGGGGGCAAATTATATCCGCGCAAATTTCGTGCCAGTGAGCCCAAAAGAGAGAACTCGAAGGGCGAACGACAATCGCACGTCGCAATTCCAGTTTCCGGTGGGTGTCCGCTTTTGAACCGTCCGACGAGGCTGTTCATTACACCGGAGCAGTGCCGCTGGCCTTCGCCGCGGACGATTCGTAATTCTTGTTGGCTTCGGTTCATCAGCACGTCCTTCATGCAGACCCTGTATCTCGTTTACCTCGATCGTCACCACCTCGGCGACTCCCTGTTTCTGAAGTCCCTGGCGCAGCACTTTGCGGAGGGGACGAGCGGGGACCCGCCCTGCGTTCTGGTGCACGGCAGCGGCGAGAAGGTGGAACGCACGCTGGAGGCACAGGGGTACTTCCCCGAACGGAACGATGGGGTGCTTGAGGTGGAAACCGACGAGCAACGGCACCTCGTGGAGCGGGCCGTGCGGGAGACGAATCAAGAAATTGTGGCCGCCCTGACCGATGAGGTGGTCTCGACAGTAGGCATTCAAGGAGTAGACCGAAATCTTTTAGAGCGGGACCAGGACGGAGCGATTCGCGCCACAAACGTGGGATGGATCACGGCACTCGTCAAGCAGCGCGTTCTGCCTGTGGTGTCGGCTCTCGTCGAGGAGGACGACGCGACGGTTCGAGAGATCGGTGCGATCGAGGCCATCGTCGCTCTCTCGCGGGCCTTCGAGGCATCGTTTGATCCGGTGGCCTGTGCCCTTACGACGACGAACCAGCCGGGGCTCATGGACGCCACCGGCGTGCAGGGGCATGCCTCGATTGAGGCGGTTTCCGGGGAGGAAGTCCCTGATCGGGCAGCGGTGCGCCGCCTCTGTGACGCTGGCATTCCCGTTTTGCTTACGAATCTGCAGGGACTCATGGGGGGCGACGAACCGGAGGGGACGACGCTTCGCGCTTCCGAATGACGCGGTCGTCGATGTGGGAGAAAAGCCCTTGAACCTCCGGACAAAGTTACGTTCTATTCACCGTCGGCCTCGTCTCCGGCGGCATCCAACTTGACAGCGGTTCAGGGGCGCATTACATTCCCTTATCCAAGATAAGCATTTCAGTCAATCAATCACGACAGAGCCAACTTGCATGAGCACGTTCGAAGAACGGTACGACCAGCTCACTGACATTCTTGAGGGTGCGGAAGAGGATCTTCTGAAGTTTTACGAGAAGGGAAATAAGGCTGCCGGCACGCGGGCTCGGAAAAGCCTCATGGAGCTTAAGAAGCTCGCTCACGAAGTCCGACAGGAAATCCAGGACATCAAAAACAACGAGCTTTAACGCTGGGCCGCTTCCACTGAACGAGTCGGGCAAAAGGGGCGGAAAGCCATCTCTTTGGGACGAAAATGCATCAGGTTCTAGTGATTAGCATTTCGCAAGCACGGCCCTTCCTTACTTTTCTCCAATCCCAACTGGTTTTTTCGAATCGTACGATGTCTGTCTTCCGTGCTTTGCTTGCGTTCAGTGCAATTGTTCTGGCGTTCAGTACGGGACATGCCACCCTGGCTCAGCAGACCGACAACGTTCCGGAGCCTGACGATCCAGATGTACCTGACTCGGTGAAGACCTGGACCTATGACGCCACGGCGCGGCTGAATTTTTCACAGGCAGCGTACAAGGACTGGGAAGAGGGCGGGGGCAGCAACTCTCTTTCCATTTCCTCCGGGCTCACTGGCGGGGCATCGAAGCGGGGAGACAACTGGATCCAGGAGCACAATCTCCGTCTCGCGTTTGGCATCATCGATCAGGAGGGCCAGGAGCTCCGCAAGGCGGAGGACGAGATTTTCTGGAATTCAAGTCTCCGCTACGAGGGAGAGGGCTTTTTTCGCCTGTTCAATCCCACGATTGCCGCGGACCTTCGAACCCAATTCGCGAAAGGGTTCGATTACTCGGAGGATAATCCGTTTTCAGGAGAGGTTTCGGATACGACCGATCAGCGGCTGAAGCAGGAATCGCCCTTTCAAACGTCGGCGTTCTTCGCCCCGGCGTTCCTCACGCAATCGATCGGGCTTACCTATGAGCCGTTGGAGAGCTTCACGATTCGGCTCGGTGGGGCCGTGAAGCAGACGGTCGTTAGAGAAGAGGATTTCCGGGTTCTTTACGGGGTTGACGAGGACACCCCGGTTCGGGTCGAAGGAGGAGCAGAGCTTGCGTCTTCGTTCGACCGGCAGCTTACGGAGAACATCCGGTATCGCTCCCAGCTCAGCGTCTTCTACTCGTTCAATCAAACGGAGGATCCCCCGGATGCGCGCTGGGACAATTCAATCAACTTGAAGGTCAACGACTGGTTGAGCACCGACCTCGGCTTTGTCGCACTGTTCGACAGGGACATTTCCAACACACTCCAGCTGAAGGAGACCATCTCGGTGGGCGTCTCGTTTACGCTCCTCTAATTGGATCTACGATTTCCTGCCGGATGGGCGCATGAGACGGGTCTACGCCGCGTACGTTGTGCTCGGCCTCGGGCTTTGGCCCGTGCCGCTTTTGAACGTGCTTCAGGTCGAGTCGGCGGCGGTCGTCGCGTTTGTGTCGTTTTTCGTCGCCGGCGGGTCGGCGGTTGGGCACTTTCGGGACGACGCAGCCACGCTCGTGGGCGAACTGATGCGGCAGGAGGAGGCGCTGCTCGTCCCGCTGGGGATGCTCACCGTGGCGTCGCTCTGGGCACCGAACTGCACCTTTGGGCAGGGGCTTCTCTTCTACGGTCTGTTTCCGGGGATCACGGTCGTCCTGGCGGTTGCCCTCGCGTATGCCCTGACAGGGGCGGCTCTCTCACGTCCCGTGCTCGCGCTTGGGGGAATCGGGCTGCTGGTGAGCCTCGCCGGTCCGCTGTACGACCTCGGATTTCACCCCCAGTTTTACACCTACAACCACGTCTTCGGGGGCGTCCTGGGCCCAATCTACGACGAGCAGCTGGCCGTACGGGGGGGGCTGTTTGCGTTTCGTGGCCTCACGGTGCTCTGGGCGGGAGCGGCCGCGTTGCTAGGCGCGCGCCTTCGCGGGTGGGGGCCGAGGTGGGGCCTGCCGGTGTGTGCGCTGGCCATTGGGGCAGCATACTGGTTCGCGGCGCCGTTGGGCATGAACGCGACTGCCCAGCACCTCCAGCAGGAACTTGGCGGGCATCTGCGCACGGCGCACTTCGACCTCTACTACGATCCGGATCGGCTGGATGAGCGTGCCGCGGCGGCGCTGGCGGACGATCACGAGGCGTACTATGCGCACCTCCGCGAGCGGCTGGCGATCGAGCCGGGCACGGGGCCGGATCGTATTCAGAGTTACCTGTACCCGAATCGGGACGTGAAGGCGCGACTGACGGGTGCGCGCTCGACGAGCGTTACGCCGGTGTGGCTCGACCAGCCGCAGGTACATCTTCTCGTCGACCGCGTCGATTCGAGTCTCGGGCACGAGCTGGCCCACGTCTTCAGTCGCTCGCACGGCCTGCCGCTTCTCCACGCGTCCTGGGCACCGGGGCTGGTGGAGGGATGGGCGGTGGCCCTGGAGCCCCCGGATTCGAGGCCGTCTGCGCACGACCTGGTGAGCGTGGCGACGATGGCCGATTCGGTTGGTGGGCTCTCGGCGACTGCGGACGCGATTGCGGACCGGCTGTCGCCGTGGGGCTTCTGGACGGGGCGCAGCGCCGTGTCCTACGCGGCGATGGGCTCGTTCACGCGGCATCTCTTGGATACCTACGGCCCGGGTCCGCTGAAGCACGTGTACGCTCGCGGCAACTTCGAGGCCGTCTACGGGCGGTCGCTTTCGTCGCTGGCGACGGAGTGGGCCGACATGCTTCAGGGGCGGCCCCTCGTGGCGCGGGCGGCGCATGACGTTGTCCTCCGACGGTTTACGCAGCCGTCCCTGTTTGAAACGAGCTGCCCCCACTACGTGCCGCCGCATCGTCGCCGCCTACAGGCAGCCCAGCGGGCCGGGCGTCGTGGAGACTCGGCGCAGGTGGACCTGCATCTGCGGTCGGCCCTCGCGGCCGAACCGCGCTACGCGGCCGCTCACGCGGCGCTTGCCCGTCGCCGGCTGGCCCGAGGCGCTGCCGACAGTGTTCGACGGCAACTCGACACCCTGAAGTCGGCCCACCGCCCGGCGGTCCTGCGGCGCCTTCAGGGGGATGCCCGTGCAATGGCCGGTGCGTCGGCGTCGGCGCAGGAAAAGTACGTCCAGGCGCGCACCCGCACGCCCCAGTACGCCCACGACGTCCGGACGCGACTCCTGCTTCGCGAGGCCGTGGCCGAGCGCCCGGCGGTCGTGCGCGTCCTGACGAGGGGAACCGATCCGTACCGACAGGCCCAGACGCTCGCGGCCCTCGATTCGGCGGGCTCGCCCGCCGTTCGCGCGTGGCGCGCCCTGCGCTTCCAGGACGCTCACCGGTACGCCCGGGCCGATTCGGTGTGGGGGGCGGTGGGGACGGTTGGGACGGGCTGGCCGCGTGCCCGGCGGGAGGCCTGGACCATCCAGCGGGCGGCCTGGGAGAGCGAGGCGGCCTACCGGACCGGGAAGTATGCGAGAGCGGTCCGGCGCGCGCAGTCGGGGGCGCAACTGGCGGCGGCACGCGGGGCGCAGTCGTGGGCCGAAACGATTGAGGCGTGGGCGACGCGTGCCCGGCGTAGCGACTCAATGGGTGGGCGGTCGGCCTCCGCGAACGAAGAAAAGTGAGCCGGCCGCAATAGGATCCCGCACTGAAGCCCTACGCCGCGTACCTGTTTGGCGACATCGGGCGTAGGGCGTCGAAACAGCCACGGAGCCCTCGCCCAACAAGACGATCATCAATTCTGTAATGTCCCATACAAGGGCGAAGTGAACCAAGCACCGCGCCCGCGGTTCACGCGCGACAACTATACCGGTCCATTTTTTCGTATCGCATGCGCACGACGCTTTTCTGGGTCCTTGGATTAAGTATGACGGGGTTTCTTTTGCTCGGGGGATGTGCTTCGTCGGAGGAGACGGAGGGGCAGGAAAGTGAGGAGGATAGTACAATCACGCAGCAAACTCCATCGTCGCCGGAGCCGAATCTGGCGCCTCAGAGCGACGACATCCGGACCGTTCAGCTATACCGGGGGAATGACGAGCAGCGCTTTCCCGTAACGTCCCTTCAGTCGGGCAAGCCGTTGACCCTGGAGTTTGACCTGATGGAGCAGGAGGGACGCCCGCTCTCCATCTACTTTTACCATGCGAATCGGCACTGGGAGCGTGATCTGTCGCCCAGTCAGATCCTGGAGTCGTACCAGGATGATAAGCTCGTCGAGTACCGGGCTTCTCAAGGGACGGTCGTGCCCTATGTGCACTATCAGTACCGCCTGCCGAACGACGACATTCGGTTCCGCATCAGTGGCAACTATGTGCTTCGGGTGACGGAGCGGGGACGCCCGGACTCCGTGTTGTTTGAGCGGCCGTTTTTTCTGACGGATGAGCAGGGACGTTTGCAGGTGGGGGCGACGTCCGTCAGGGTGCCCGGACAGCGCCAGCAGTCTGTGCGGCCGGTTGTGCAGTTCGATCCCCCGCGGGCGCTCCGGGGCGATCCGTTCCAGTATGCCGTCTGCTTCGTGCGAAATGGCCGTCTTCCGGATGCGCGGTGCCAGGATCAGCCACGACTGGCGCAGCAGCCGGAGTTGAAATTTGAACTCGATCGGGATCGAGCCTTCGCGCCGGTGACGGCCGACTACACCGTGGATCTGGGAAATCTACGGTCCGCATCTAAGATTGAGCGTACAGATCGCTCCGTCACGCCCTTTCACGTATTGCTCGAACCGGACTATGCCCGCTTCACGGATCAGAATGCGAAGGCCACGTTGGACGGCCAGATTGTCGTGCGCCAGGCGCTGCGAGGCCGCTCGGATCCCGCCCTGGCGGCCGAGTACGTGCGAACAACGTTCGCATTTGTGCCGCCCCAGGAGCAGCCCCTCCGGGGCGGCGTAAACCTCACCGGAAGTTTTTCGGGCATTGACGCGGATCGGGGAATGAAGATGAGCTGGCAGCCGCTTCGAGAGCGGTACGAGGGAGAGGTGCTGTTGAAGCAGGGGCGGTACCAGTACTACTACGAAAGCCGTGATCCGCGCCTGCGAGAGCAGAGGCAGCAGTCCCCGTCCCGGCTGCAAGATAGCTATTTGACCTTCGTCTACTACGAAGATCCGAGTCGAGGCACCGACCGGCTGCTACGCGTCAATCAATTCGAACGGTAGACGAAGGTGTGAGATGTCGATCGGGGATTGAACCACCGAGCCGACCGAAGCGGCCGCTGGAAGAGAGGGGTTTTCTACACGGTGTGGTTCGTTGAGTCCTCTTATGCCGCCGCCGTCGCGGGGGCTCCGTGCTTGAGACGACGGGTAAAGTCCGCCACCGCGTCGAGGCGGTCGTCCATGGGCGGTTGCTCCTGATCCCACAGCGCTTCTACGTGATTGATAAGGGCGGAGCCCACGATGAACCCGTCGGTGTGTCGGCTCAGGCGCATGGCGTCCTCATGCGTCTTGATTCCGAAGCCCACGAGCAGCGGATTCTGCTGTACGAGCCCCTGTGCTCGCTGGAGGTACTCGTCCACGGTGGGGGCCCGGTCGAGGTCGCTGCCGGTGAGGCCGGTGACGCTCACGGCGTAGACGAAGCCCGTTGCCCGCTCGTCGACCGCTCGGATGCGATCGTCGGACGAGTTGGGGGCGATGAGAAAGACGAGGTCGAGGGCGTGCTGGGCCGCGGCCTCGATCAACTCGTCGCTTTCCTCAGGGGGGAGGTCGGGAAGGATGAGGCCGTCGACCCCAGCGGCGGCAGCGTCCCGACAAAAGTCCGTGATCCCGTATTTAAGCACCGGATTCACGTAGCCCATGAGCAGGAGAGGGGTGTCGCTCTCCGTCCGAAAGGTTTCGGCGCGGGCGAAGGTGTCTTTCATCGTCACGCCGTGGTTCAGGGCCCGGGCACTGGCTTTCTGAATGGGGCGCCCCTCGGCCAGCGGGTCGCTAAAGGGCATGCCCAGCTCGATGAAGTCCACGCCGCCGCGGTCGAGGGCGTGCAGCAGGGGCACGGTGGCGTCGGGGTTGGGGAAGCCGTCGGTGAGGAAGAGACCCATCGCCTTTTCGTTTCGGGCCTGTAGGTCGTCGAAGGTGTCGTCGAGTCTGCTCATGTGTCTGTGCGTTTGTGCGTGAGTGCGTGGGTGCGTATGTGCGAAGCATGGGGAGGGCGGCAGAACTTGGTTAGGAGCACACGAACGCACATACCCACACACGCAGTCAAACGTGCTTTGCGATGGTCTCCATGTCTTTGTCGCCGCGGCCGGAGCAGTTGAACACGATGACGGCGTCCTCCCCGCGCTCCTCGGCCAGGCTGCGGGCCAGGTCTGGCAGGATGGTCATGGCGTGGGCCGTTTCGAGGGCGGGGATGATGCCCTCGGTCTCAGAGAGAAGCTGCACCCCTTCCAGCGCCTCGTCGTCGGTCACGGGGTGGTAGGTGACGCGGCCCGTGTCGCGAAGGTGCGCGTGCTCGGGGCCGACGCCCGGATAGTCGAGCCCGGCGGAGAGGGAGTGAGCAAGCTCAATCTGGCCTTCTCGGTCTTGAAGGAGGTAGCTCATGGCCCCGTGCAGCACGCCGGGAGAGCCCTTTGCGAGGGTCGCGGCGTGATTTCCGTTGAGCCCTTCGCCCGCGGCCTCTGTTCCGTGCAACTGCACATGCTCATCGTCGAGGAAGGGATGGAAGATGCCCATGGCGTTGGAGCCGCCCCCCACGCAGGCCGCGATGGCGTCGGGCGTCTCGCGCCCTTCGACCTCGCGCAGTTGGTCGCGCGTCTCCGTGCCGATGACGCGGTGGAAGTCGCGCACCATCATGGGATAGGGGTGCGGGCCTACGACCGAGCCGATGATGTAGAAGGTGTCCTCGGGGTTGGAGACCCAGTCGCGGATGGCTTCGCTCGTGGCCTCCTTCAGGGTTTCGCTGCCGGTCGTCACCTCGCGCACTTCGGCGCCGAGGAGCCGCATCCGTTCCACGTTGAGGCGCTGGCGCTCGATGTCCTCCGCGCCCATGTAGATGATACAGTCGACCCCGAACTTGGCGCAGACCGTGGCGGTGGCCACCCCGTGCTGCCCCGCGCCCGTCTCGGCGATGATGCGCTCCTTGCCCATGCGGGTGGCCAGCATGATCTGGCCGATCGTGTTGTTGATCTTGTGGGCCCCGGTGTGGCAGAGGTCCTCCCGCTTGGCATAGATCCGGGCACCCCCGATGTGGTCCGTCAGGCGGTCGCAGTACGAGAGCGGGGTGGGACGGCCCACGTACTCGCGGAGGTGGTGCCGGAATTCCTTCTTGAAGTCCGGATCCTCCTTGTAGGTTTTGTAGGCGGCCCGCAGTTCGTCGAGCACCGGCGTCAGGATTTCGGGCACGAAGGCCCCGCCGTAGTCGCCGAAGTGGCCGGTGTCGTCGGGGGCAGAGTAGGCTTTTGTGTTTGGAGTGGGCTCGGCCATAAGGAGGGAAATGTTGTATAAAAAGTTGCTTCTTCATGATGCGTGAAGCGTGATGCGTGAGAAGGGATCTGTGGTTCCCGAGAAGAGGATAGATTCCCTGTTCGATCACGTATCACGTTTCACGTATCACAAAAATCGCATTCGAGGGCTACGACGCCGATTCTTCGGCCAGGTCGTTCCGGGCAGAGCGAAACGCCTCCATAAACGCGTCGATCTTTGCGAAGCTCTTTTCACCGGGGACGTTTTCGAGGCTGCTGGAGAGGTCGACGGCGAAGGGGCGCATCGTTTCTACGGCGCGGCGCACGTTGTCGGGGCCGATGCCGCCGGCCAGAAACAGCGGGTAGTCGTCGGAAAAGTCGCGGGCCAGGCGCCAGTTGAAGGATTCGCCGGACCCGCCCCAGACGCTGGAGTCGTGCGTGTCGAGCAGAAAGTAGTCGGCTTCATCCTCGTAGCGTTCGAAGAGGGTGCGGAGTTGCTCCGGGGCGGCGTCGTTCCGCACGTGAATGGCCTTGATGACGGGGCAGTTGACCTGCTCCACGACGTGCGGGGGCTCCTGTCCGTGGAGTTGGGCGACTTCGAACCCGGCCCTCTCCACGGCCTCGTTGATTTCGGCCGCTCCGTCGTTGACAAACACCCCAACTGTTGCAGGCCCGTGCACCCACTCGATGATGTCGCTTGCGAGGGAGGGCGGGGCGTAGCGGGGGCTGTCCTCGTGCTGAATGAAGCCGAGGTAGTCGACTCCGGCCCCAGCCAGATACCGTGCGTCCTCCAGCTCCGTGATGCCGCAAACCTTGAGTTTGACGCTCATGGTCACTGTGTGAATGTATGGATGGGTGGACGTGTGGATGTATGGAGGTATTTTGCTTCCTGCTTTCATACCTCCCAACCCTCTATACTTCCATACGTTAGGAGGCTCGTTCGTAGGCTATGTTCTTGGCTCGGTCGCGAAGGTCGGCCAGCGCCTCGCCCGGGTTTTCGGCCCGCATGAAGTGCTCGCCGATGAGGACGGCGTTGACACCGGCCTTGCGGAGCCGCACGAGCGTGTCGGGGTCGCTGAGGCCGCTTTCGGCCACGCGGCCCACGGTGCGCGGCACGTTCTCGAAGATCCGGAGTGAGTTCTCGATGTCGACCTCGAAGGTGGTGAGGTCTCGGTTGTTGACGCCGAGAATGTTCACCTGATCCCAGTCGATCTTGTCGAGGTCGTCGTGACTGTAGACTTCGACGAGGCA
>CAZSBW010000054.1:0-12058 GCA_964604815.1 uncultured Salinivenus sp.
CTTCGAGGCACTCTTCGTCTGAGCAGCGACCGGTGATTAATCTCGCAAAGGCACAAGATCGCCTCGCTCGGAATGACCGATCGTTAAGGTTCTTTTGCGTGTCTACTTCGGTGTAGCTACCCGCTTCCATCCGGCAGAAGCGGGCAACACCAGCATCCCCTCCACCTCTGAGGCGAATGGTGCTCCACGAACCGCACATGCAATCCAGCACGATCAGAACCTGTTTGGCGAGACCATCTACAGCCTCCGACTTCGTGGATCTCGTGCAAAATGGCTTCTGCATTCCCCTGGCAGCGCCACTACGAGGGATCATTTGAGCGTCATTTTGCAGCTTCGACCACTGTGTCTCGGCTTCGCATCCGCTCGCAAAACAGGTCCTCATTCCTGTACGCCACCGCTCTGGGCGTTGTCTGTACAAACGCTTTGCAATAACGGAAATAAGTACCGGCGCGACGTTCTCCCACTGAAAGAATCGGCTTCCTGGGGCCAAACCTTCTTCCGCCCGTAGAGCACTCCCACTCCTCCCCTTCATCTTCGATCCCTTCGATGCCGCCTCCGCCCCCGGCATGGTAGGCCCGTCACGTCGAACCGCACCGTCCCGAGCGTGCCCGGTCTCGCCCTCCAGGGCAATCGTGTCTTGAATCGTTTCTTCTGAGGATGGATGCTCTTTTGGCGCTGATCGACGAAACTGCCCGGAATGCACGAGCGAGGGGGAGGGCGGGAGCGGTCTAAAACCACTTCCGCCCTCACTCTCGTTCAGTCAGGGCGCGTGGGAGTGAGCGGATCCAGACTGTCGAAGTCGGAAGAGATCGACCGAATTTAAGATGTAATCGCCCGGTCTCGTCCCCCAGGTAATTGCAATCCGTGGTGTCCTGCCACACAGATTCGGAACGGAATGCTACCGCACTTCTCGGTCGTAGGCCCGGAACCGCCGCGGTAGGCGCTTTCCGCCCTCCATTCCCTCGTTTGCTCGCACGAAGGATTTGATTTCCCGGAGCCGCTCTTTCGCATTTTTGGTCTCCAGGTATCCCTCATTGAAGAGGTTCGGGTCATTCATACGGAGCGCCGTCATCCGCTCCACGGCCTCCACAATGCCCATCGGCGAATAGCCCGCCTCTCCAAGCAACGCGGCGGCGATGAGATCCGCTTCTTTTTCGTACTTCAGAAGGCGATCGTTGACGACACGCTCGTAGCTCTCCTCCATCATTTTGGACAGATCATCCTCGACCTGTTCGTACTTCTCGTCGTCGTCCTTCGTGGCCTCCTCCAGTTCGGCAAATGCCCCTTTCGCCTTGCGCCGGACTTCCCGTTCGTCCATCTCCGCCATGCCGTGATGCCGAACCACGTGTGCAATCTCGTGTCCGAGGAGTCCCGCCACCTGTGCCTCGTTTTCGAAGTGTGCGAAGACCCCCCTGGTCAGGAAAATAATCCCGCCCGGACACGCAAAGGCATCCGGGCCTTCTCCCTCAATCATCACCACGTCGAAGTTCACGTTGTAGTAGGGCGTTTCGGCGGTCAGTTGCTCCGTCATAAGCGTCAGGTACCGCTGGACGCGCTGGTCCTGGACGAGCCCCTTGCTCACGAGCCGGCTTGCCACCGAAAACCCGACTTGTTTCTCCTTGACCGACGGGTCGAACTCTTCGAGGTCCACGTCGAGGTCTCCGAGGTCGAGATCGGAGCGATCACCGGTTTCCAACGGCCGTCGAAAGTGCTCAACGTCCTGAGCAGTAATTTTGGGAGTCGACTTGATGTACGTAAGCACATCCTTGATGGCGCCCTCCTCAAGCCCCTCGACGTCCATTTGAAAGCCCCGCACAGCCGCCGCGACGCCCGATTCGGTGGCCTCCGTCGAGGTCCATTCGTCGGTCACCTGGTCCATGGAGGATTGATCGGTCGACGTCCCGGATCGGACACTGGTTTTTGCAATCCAGCCGGTCCGATCGTCGGGAAGTTTCACGCGCAACCATCCCTCCTTCCGCTCCAGAACCGAAAGGGGAACGTCCTTCTTGACGGCAACGAGGACCTCGTGAAACGAGCCGGGTCCTTTCCGCACGTAGTTGCTGCGTCGAGCCGTCACCACCACGTCGTCCTGAGAGGTCAGCCGGACGGAATGGGGTGCCTCCGCGAAAGCGGGCGTTCCCAGGGCCGGCGGAACGGCAAAACCGATAACGAGACTGGCCAGAACCAACGAAAAAATGCGTCGCCCCCCTAGTGAACAGTCCATGGTGTGAGATGCCTTCATTCAAGTGATTGAAAAGAGGAAATCCAACGGATCGGACGTCAGATCGAGAAGAGGTGCTACTTTCCAACGTCCATGTCGTGTATGCCTTCCCAGCTTGCGGGCAGACTTTCGCCCGCCCGCTCCTCGACCCGCTGCTGATACAGGTTCGCCGGGCCGTCGTCGGGCTCGGCGCGGAGAATCTCGGCGAAGGCCTGTCGCGCTCGAACCCAGCGCTGCGTCCGATAGGCCTCGAGCCCTTCTTCAAAGGTGTCCCGAAGATGCTCCTCATGCTCGGTGAGCTGGCCCGCAGGGGCCAGCCCCTCGTAGACGCGAATGGGCTCTTCTTTTCCCGTCACCCGCAACAGATCAAGTTCGCGCACCTCGATGGCCGCCTTTGCCTGTTGATATGTCGGCTCACTAATCAAAACGCGAGTGCCGTACTGTTTGTTGGCCGCCTCCAGCCGGGCCGCAACGTTAACCGCGTCGCCTATGGCCGTGTAGTCCACCCGGCGCTCGGTGCCGATGTTGCCGACGACGATTCGTCCGGTGTGAATGCCGATGCGGGACCGAAACGGCGGACGCTCCTCGTCCTCCGAATTCCCGTAGTGCGCCGAGAGCACGCGGTTCATTTCGAGAGCGGCCAGGCAGGCCTGTTCGGCGTGATCGGTGTGACGAACCGGGGCCCCGAACACCGCCATGATGGCGTCGCCGATAAACTTGTCGACCATCGCGCGGTGGTCGAGCACCACGTCGGTGGCGACCCCAAAATACTCGTTGAGTTCCTGAACGACGTCCCGCGGGCTCAGCTGTTCAGCGACACTCGTAAATCCCTCGATGTCGGAGAAGAAGACCGTACTCTCCACCTCCTCCCCTCCGAGCTCCATCGCCTCTGGATTTTGGACCACCTCGTCAACGACTTGCGGACTCACGTACCGCTGAAAGAGACCCCGGAGTTTTCGGCGCTTACGGCCCTCTACAGCATAACTGACCGCCGAGGTTATGGAAAACCCCGACACGAGACTGAGAAGCGGCCCAACGATGGGGATCCACAAGAGCAGGTAGTAGAACGCAGCAACGGCGCCGCCGACGTACAGGGCAGCGACCCCGGCCATTGCGGCGGCCCCCCTCCCAATCCGCCCCGACCACGCCACGACGAGTCCGGCCCCAATCCCCGACAGCAGCAACAGCAGCAGATACACCCAGAATCCAGAGAGGTCCCGGAGATGGTGTCCCTGATACAAATTGCTCAGAAAGGTCGCAAAGATTTCCATGCCCGGATAGTCGCCCCCTCCGCCCTGGCTCGTTCCCGCCACGCCGACGGGCGTCGAGTGCAGGTCGTGCAGGCCGGCCGCCGTTGCGCCCACGATCACCGTCTTGCCCTTGAACCGGCTGGGGGACAGGTTCGGCTCCAGCCCCCGCTGCAGCTGCGCCGCCGACACGATAAGCGACTTGATGGAAATGTACTGGTCCTTGAAGACACCATCGACGCCGCCGGGGCCGTACCAGTAAAGCAAAAACGACCCGGTGGGCCCGACGGGCAGGCCCGACAGGATCGACGCGGTGCTCTCGTCCGACTGGCCCGCTCGGCGGCCGGCGATGCCCAGGTTCGGAATGCGCAGGCTGTCGGACAACTCGTAAACCAACGGCAACCGCCGCACGACCCCGTCCTCATCGGCCCGGACGTTGGTCCCCCCGATGGTCGCAGCGCCCTGCTGAAAGGAGGGAATGGGCGCAAGCGCACCGTTGTAGGAGGGAATTTGAAAGGCCGCCGGGAGCTCCCCCGACAGTCTGTGGGTCCGCTCGATGGGATTTTTGGTCGTGTCGGTGGGCGTCAGTTGCAGGGCGAGCGCGACGTTTCCTGCCTCCTGCATCGCCGAGGCAAACCGGTCGTCGGATTGTTGAGCGCTCACGTTGGCCCGGGGGAAATCCGGTTCCGGGAAGAGAATGTCGAACAGAACGGCCCGGGCACCTCCGTGCTCAAAATAGTCCACGAGTGCGCCATAGTAGTCGCGCGGCCACGGCCACCCCACCTTCATGCGACGACGAACAAACGAGATGCTGGGGTCGTCGACCGTGACGAGCACAATGGACGAGTCCACCGTTGCCGGCCGGTTGGCCTGTTGAAAGCGGGCATCGAGGGTGCTCCGTTCCAGGGATTGCAGCGCCCCGCTCGCATGCAGAAGTGCGACGACCCCGAAGACAAAGACGGCACAGACGCCCCCGCGAAAGGAACGGCTCCACTCGTCCCGAAACAGAGCATCCAGAAGGTCCCATCCTCGTTCGAGCATCGGGGTGCACCTATGAAGCGAAGCAAAAGTGACGTAGAACGCGTTGTGCTATGTGCGGATGGCACGTGTAACTGGTTCTAACCGCCCGAAACAGCCCCCATCGACGCTCCTGAACACCTAAGATGTCCTAACTTGATGGGAGATCTCAGATTTTGGGGATCAAGCTCCCCGAAGTCAAGCTTAGAGCGACGATGATGCTATTTTCTCCGGGTAAGAGCTCATTTTGAAAGTGTGCACATGCTTTGCACTATAGCAACAGCCGTGCTTGAAGGAAAGCGCGAAGTAGATCAGCGAAAGAACATCACGTCATTCCGAGCGCGGCGATCTTGATCGCCAGAGTCGAGGAATCTTTCTGATAGAGGGCGGGATCGGTTTTCATTCCAGCCCCTCTCTGAACAAGCGTTTCCGCCGGATTCGGAGAAATTCCCAGAGGATGACCCTACGGACCCTTCGTCTCTCCTCGTTGCCAACCTCAGATTGACTCAGTCGTGGCGATCTGGACGGCCTCGTTCGCTTATACCGTTTGCGAATGTTTGTTGTGCACCTTTCCCGCGGCTGTGAGCAGGGTTTTCTTGCCAATCTTGTACCTCAAACGTCGATGTAGGGACGCATGGCGATGCGTCCCTACGCGGACGGGATAGGCCAGAATGCACAATGAATGCTCGCATTTGGTATTAGAAGGACTCGTGAATGAAAGTATTTCCGGGTCTACTTAATTCAGTCCAGAATTCGAACCGGCATCCGTCGCATCTCCCGAGGCGCCGGTCTGTTGATCTTGCTCGTTCCCTTGCTTCTGATCCGGGCTGTCAGTGCTCGTTCGGGACGCGTACCGGACCAGAACGCGGTCGGCCCCTTGGCCCATCACCTGTGGGTTTTGGGTCCGGCTGTGAAGCCGACGGGCATAGTAGGTAACGTTTTCACCCAGATACTTTTTCATCTCTGCACCGGTCAAAAGCCCGTCTTGATTTTCATCGGCCTCGCCCCGAAAGCCCTTAAGCAGGAAGTACGTAAACAGGCCATGCTTTTTCTCTGGATACCAGCTGCTGATCTCGCTGGCCTCGGAGGCAGTCATGACCAGTCCGTTCTCCATGCCGACCATGGGATTTTCGACGCTCAGCAGAGCCGGGCTTGCATTTTTCACCAGCGCCCCTCCTTCCGACTGGCCGCTGAAGCATGCATCGACGGCCACGGTGACGGGACCGGAGGTTATCTTCGAAAGATTCTCGTAGAGCTGATTGACGGAGTATCCAGTAATACTGAGTTGCCGGGGCGTGCCGTCAGAGGGAACGAAGTACGTGCGTCCGTCCTCTTCGGGGTTCGGGGCACCGTGCCCACTGTAAAAGACAAAGACCTCGGTGGTGTCACTCCGGAGATAATCGTACAAGTCCCCCTTATGCGTCTGCCCTGTGCCAAAAACGCGCTGCAGGTCGGTCTTCGTCGGATTGATCAGCTCCAAAATATTCCCCTCCCGAAAGCCAAGGGTCTTGTGGAGATACTTCTTCATGGTCTTGGCATCCCGTTCGGCGTACTCCACATTCGGAACCTCCGAACTTTGATAATTTCGAACGCCCACAACGACCGCAATGGCATTCTCTCGAGTTGTGTTGGTCGATGGAATCTCGCGGTCTACGAGCGGCGGGCGATCGGGAGCGGCCACAGGCAGCGTCACCTGATCGGTCGTTTCGTAGGGGTCCTCGGCACTTCGGAGCGACACGCGCAGGGGAACCGACTCGGCGTCCGGTTCTGCTTTCAGCTCCAGCGTCAGCGGCGTTGACGAGCCGGATCGTACCGTCCCCAGTTCCATCGCGGTCCCAGCATTGGCGAGCAGTTCACCTCCCTCTACGACTTCCACCTTGGCGCGAAGGGCCCGGGCCGGGCCGTCTCCTCCGTTTTCAATCTGCAGCGTCACTTCGTTTACGGCTTCGGGCTGTATCTTTTGCTCGGACACGTCCTTTACGTCAAACCCAGAGACGGCCAACGCCGGCGGCCTGTAGGATTCGGTGGGAATGGTAACACGATACGGCGTACCAAGACCAAAGCCGTTCTTCTCGTATACCTCGACCCCGAGTTGAATGTCCGTCCCCGAAAGCACCTCTGCTGCCTGGATCGGCATGGTGTAGGTCTTAGACATCGAGGCCCCCAACGACGAAATCTGCCCAATCTCCACCGAGTCCGTACCAGACAGGGGCCGATCCTGGAGGCGAACCTCTTGGGTTTCGGTCTCCGGCTTCATCCACATCTCAACCTCTCGGGCCGGCCCCCCGCCCCGGTTGGTCACGGTTACGCGAATTGTTCCCGCCTCGGCAGCATCGAGGGTGTCATTGGCGGACGGCTCCTGCAATTCCGAGTCGACCGTAAGTTCAGGTTGGTCCTCCGCCGGAATGATGGCAACACTCTTCGTAGGGGTCGTTGCCTCCGTCTGCGCCCAAGTGGGCTGGACGGCCCCGATTCCAAAACAGAAGACAAACGATAAAACGAGAGAAAAACCAAATGCAATCGAGCGTTGGTACATGACGTTCGGCGAAAATTATTTGTGGAGCAGCCCGACGAGAAAGGATTGTACCCGCAACAACAAGCAACCTATCACGCCTCCTGTGCTCTAACGAACGACCGTCATCTTCTTCACCTTCGACTTGTCCCCGACACGAAGTCGGTAAAAGTACACGCCACTCGCAAGAGATCGATCCGAGCCCTCGCGCCATTGAACGCGATGGAAGCCCGCACGCTGGGTTTCTTCAACGAGCACCTGAACACGGCGGCCGAGCACATCATAGAGTTCGAGGCGAACGTGATCTTCCTCGGGAAGCCCGTACTCGATGGTCGTCGAGCGCGAGACGGGATTTGGATAGTTCCCAAGCAATTTTACCTCGTTGGGGGCGAGGCGGGCCTTCTGCTCATCGACGTAGGCCGGAGTACCCACAAGCAGGACGAACGGCACCGTGTCGGCCTCGGGTTGAAGCACGATCTTTTCCTCCTCTCGAAGATCGTAAGTCCGCCCATTGGCTTTCTTAACGAGGAGCACGTCATGCCGCTCCTCCACCGTTATCGTACCCGGACGAAGCGTGATCATCTCTCGCCCGTTGGTTTCCAACTGGAGTGGAAATCGCTGTCCGCCGTTCTCGAGCGGCCGATAGTCGTGCAGCAAGGCCTCGGTGGTGCCGCCGGAATCCGCGAGGGCCCGAAGCGCAACCGTCGGCACTGGGAACGGGGGCGACTCTACGTCCAGCAGATCAATTCCCACGTGGGCTTCTTCCGTCACCCCAACCCGAACGGCACCTCGGGGCTGTCCGTTCACCGACGCCTGAAGCGACACTGCCCGGGCCGAATCCCGCACCTGTTTGATCTGACGGTGCTTCGCCACAGCCTTGGAGGCGCTGGAGGAGGACGCCGACACGGAATCGATTGCCTCGGGGTGCGGAAGAACGAGACTGGAGGTCCCTCCGCTCTGATTCTTCACGTAATAGGCCCTTCCGGTCTGGGCCGACGCAAGGGTCGTTTCGGTTCCAAATCCCGTGGCATTCTCACGGGTATAGAGGGCCGACGATGGGTCCAGCGTTCCGTCGTTGGCCCCAATGACGTCCTGCCAGTCTACGTTGACGGCAAACGGATTCGAGATAATATTCCAGCCCGGGTTCAGATCGACTTCGTACGTGCCCTGATCGGTGAGAGCCACGCTCAGGAATTCCCTGGAAGACGGGGACCAGGCGTCACGCGCAAGCAACCAGAATCCCTTCCCGGGTCCAAACTCACAGGACGAACATTCCTGAATGCTACTTTCATCAGCGTTCGTCCCGCCGAGCTCCCGAAAGGCTCGATAATCCTCTCGTTCTCCGGCCGTCCCCGAAACCGCGTCATCAAGGGCAATCTGTTCGCGCCCCGGTTGCGCCACTAAGCGGTAATTGTCCCGCTCAGTGGGATCCCCGAACGTCCGGGACCAGTTCGCAGAGAATCCAGAGGGCGGCAGGGCAACATCGACCGCGTTCGAGGGGGGACCGACAAACCCGTCCGCTCCAACGGCCGAGATCCGATAGTAGTACGAGGCCCCCGACTCTACATTGGAGTCATCTACAAAACGGGTGCCGTCGACGAGTTCGCTTCCGTTAATCCGGCTTGCGTTCGTGGTATCGGAAAATGAATTCGGCGACCGATACACGTTGTAGCCCGCCACCGTGGAGGCGGAAGGCGCGCTCCACGAAAGCGTCACCTTGCCCGGACTGCCTCGGGCCACCAGCGAGGGAACTCGGAAGGAGGAACCGGGCAGATCCTCCGCGTCACTGGCCAGCGCAAATTCGCTGAGGGATGCCGTCGTCGCCACGATCTTCTCATTCTCCGAATCGTACTCCGTTGAGAGTGCCTCAAACGTTCCGTTCCCCGGTTCAGGGCGCCGGTACATGGTCACGCTGCCGGGCTCGCTCACGTCGCCCACCGAACTGAGATCGACCTCCACGTCCGTCGAGTCGAAGTCGAGTGTTCCCCGGGCCTCCATCGTGTAGCGAAACGCGCTCACGTTGCTCTCCGAGATGCCGTCGGTCCCGACCGGTGCACTCGCGAACTTGCTGACAGCGACGTCGCCCGAGGAGGCGACCCCGGTAAAGGTGAGATCAACCCCTGTTTCTCCGAAGTCCACCGTCCCGTCCGACTGGACCGTATTGGACGAAGCAGCCAGGGGCGTCTCGGTCACGCCGGCGGCTTCGTTGCTAAAGCCGGTTTCGCGGCTCGCCGTGTCGACCGCCGTCACCCGGTAGTAGTACGTCGTGTCGCTCTGCACGGTATCGTCGACATAGGTCGTCTCCCCCGCCGGGATCGTGGCTTCCTCGTTTACCCCCGACGGGCCCGAGGCCGAGTCGATGGGCGCCGTGTTCCGATAGATCCGATACTGATCCACACCCACGATCGTCGGGGCCTTCCATTGCAGAGAGACGCTGTCCGGCGAGGCGATTGCCGTAAGCGGGAACGGCGTCTTGCGCAGCGGAGCTCCGTCCGATTCAAGGGTTCCCATGTCTACAACCGGCGCCGTGCCATCCCCCGTGTCCCTCACGTCCGCCACGTCCAGGGGGCGAGGTCGCCCCTGCAGGTCCTCCTCAATGTCCCTCGTACCGTCGCCGTCGAGGTCGAGCGCGGCATTGTCCCCGGCGTCGATGGCCGGCGAAGCTCCCCCACCCGACTCCTCCCCCTGAAGACGCAGGTCGTCGTCACCGGTGCCGTAGACGTTGTCGGGGCCCGCTCCAACGTTCCGTCCCGCAAACTGGGGCGCCCGACTGAGGAGATTGTCGCCGCAGTTCGCGGCGGGCGGGCACCCACCATCCACGATTGAGTAGCGCAGCGTCGGACTACCATCGGCCACGAAGATCTCATCCGCACTTCCCGATCCATCCCCGTCTGCATCGGCACCGTCGTTCCAAAAAATTGCATTCACAAGAACGGGACTCGCGGAGCCACTGGAATTTTGTCGACTCGCGAGGGCCCCTCCCGACTCGTCGGCTGTATTGCCCGCGAACGTCACGTTCACGAACGTGGGATCCGCCGCCCCCTCACCGGGACTTCGATTGCTCACACCACCGCCATCGATTTCCGCCGCATTGCCCGCAAAGAGCGCGTTCGCGATCGTTGGCGTCGCCGCCCCCCCGTTCCGAGTCCGGTTTACGAGAGCTCCCCCCGCACCGGTCGTCTGATTCTGTCGAAACTCGGCGTCCCGAAGCGTCGGGGCCGCGCGGCCCGGCGTGCCCCCTGGGCTCGTTTCGTTGCCGAAGACTTCAACGGCGCCCCCTGCCGCGGCCTCATTCCCGGAAAAGACCACGTCGGTAAGCGTCTGGAGGGACTCGCCGCTGTTCCGTCCCTCAATGAAGACGGCTCCGCCCCGATCAGACGCCCGATTGTCGGTAAAGGTTGCGTTCTGGACCGTCGTGCTGTCGGTACTGCGACCGGAGGTGCCGCCCGATTCGAGACTTTCGAGGCGCAGGGCCCCGCCCCGCGTCGCCTCGTTTCCGGAAAACGTACTTCCCTGAATCTCCGAATCCATCGCCCCGCTCCGAATGGCAACCGTGTGAATGGCCCCGCCTCCCCCCGACGTCACGTTGCTAGAGAACGTTGTGTTCGTGACCGACATTCGAGCCACACTCTCCATCCCATTCTGGTCCGTCGAGTCACTGAAGGTGTAGATGGCGCCGCCGACGCCGAAGCTCTGCGAGGCCACCGCCCGGTTGTTCTCGAACCGGGCGTCGGCAATCTCCGGACGCACGGTGCCGCCGGC
The DNA here is from genome assembly GCA_964604815.1 of uncultured Salinivenus sp. Lineage (GTDB taxonomy): Bacteria > Bacteroidota > Rhodothermia > Rhodothermales > Salinibacteraceae > Salinibacter. The sequence continues at coordinate 10,760 of CAZSBW010000054.1, forward strand.
AAAGGCCCCATTGACGATGGCGCCTCCCCCCGCCGGGAAGGTGAAGCTGACGGAATCGACCGGTGCGCTGTTTTGTGTAAAGACGACGTTCGTAATGGTGGGGTTTGCCGTTCCCCCATGCGCGTCGTTGTAAACGGCGCCGCCCCGATACCCGGCCGTATTCTCGTCAAAGGTTCCGCCCGTAATTGTGGGACTGGACGTCGCCCCGTCCGCCCCGTCGCCCCCATCGTTGTAGATGGCCCCACCGAGACTGCCCGTGGCATTGTTCGTGAACGTGGGATTCGAGAGCGTCGGGCTCGACGTGCCCGTTCCACCGGCCTCGTTGAAGAGCGCCCCACCGGCCGACGTCGCCGCATTTCCGTCGAAGGTCACGTCGGTGAGGGTCGGACTCGACGTGCCGGACTCGGCGGCCTCATTGAAGACCGCCCCCCCGGCCCCGGCGGCATAGTTTCCTTCAAAGCGGACGGATCGGATCGTCGGGCTGCACGCGTTTCCGCTGCCCCCGCCGCGGCAATAGAGGCCCGCCCCGATGTCGTGGGGATTGGCCGTGGAGTCGGCCCGGCCCGCCCGGACGGTGACGCCGTCGAGGACCGTTTCGGCGGAAATCATTCCTGTCACCGTACCGTCCAGGAGCAGCACGTGGTACGCGTTCGTCCCGTTGTGGTGGTCGGTTTGCGTGAACGTCGAGTCGACGCCGTCCGAGTCGGTGTCGGGCGCGAAGGCGCCGTCGTTCTGGTCGATGTCGCCCGACAGAATCACCTGATTCGTCTCCGGATCGCGGTCCGACCGGGTGGTCTCGCCGCCGCTGAAGCCGCCCAGAATGGCCACGCTGTCCCGCGTGAGGGTGAAGGCCTCCCGCCGCTCGTCCGCCGTGTGGTCGGACCCGCTGCCGTCATCGACGCCGTCATTGCCGACCGTGTCCGCATCCGGGTAGTAAGTGCCCGCCGCGATCCAGATCTCGTAGGACGTGCCTGCATTGCGATTTGCGAGATCGAACGCGTCCTGGAGGTAGGGGAACGCGCAGTCCCAGGAAGAGCCGTCGAGGCCCGTTACCGACGAGGCCGTACCGCAACCGGACGGGGTGTTGCTCGCGTTCACGTACAGACGATCTCGGGGCGTCGCAACGGCCTCCGGCGAGAAGGCGCTTTCATTCCTAACCGAGTCGGCGGCCGTCACGCGATAGTAGTAGCTGGTGCCCGTGGTGACGGCCGTGTCGGTGTAGCTCGTGTTCTCGGCCGTGACCGAGTCGTAGACCGCGTAGCTTCCCGGTCCAACCGACGAGTCGATCGGCGCCGTGTC
>CAZSBW010000055.1:0-11899 GCA_964604815.1 uncultured Salinivenus sp.
TGTCCGGGAGGAAGCGATCGGTGACGTACCGGTCGCTGAGCTTCACCGCCAGCTCAATTGCCTCTTCGGAGTACCGGACGTTGTGATGATCCTCGTAGTGCGTTTTGATGTTGGAGAGGATGTTGATCGTCTCTTCCGGCGTAGAGGGGTCGACGATGATTTTCTGGAAACGACGGTCCAGTGCGCCGTCGTTCTCGATGTTCTGCCGATACTCGTCGAGCGTCGTCGCCCCGATGCACTGGATTTCCCCCCGCGCCAGGGCCGGCTTGAACATGTTCGACGCATCGAGGCTCCCAGAGGCGCCGCCGGCGCCCACGATCGTGTGGACCTCGTCGATGAAGAGCACAACCTCGGGGCTCTTCTCCAGCTCCTTCATCACGGCCTTCATTCGTTCCTCGAACTGGCCGCGGTACTTGGTTCCGGCAACCAGGGAGGCGAGGTCGAGCGTCACAATGCGCTTGTCATAGAGCACGCGGCTCACCTTTCGCTCCACGATGCGCATCGCAAGGCCCTCGGCAATGGCCGTCTTCCCTACGCCGGGTTCTCCAATGAGCACGGGATTGTTCTTCTTGCGCCGGCTCAAGACTTGAGCCACACGCTCGATCTCTTCCTCGCGCCCAATGATGGGATCGAGTTCGTTCTCTTCGGCGAGCTCAGTGAGGTCGCGGCCAAAGTTGTCAAGCACGGGCGTTTTGCTTTGCTCCATTTCGCTGCTCTCTTGTCCGTAGCCGGAGGAAAGGCGACCGCCGGAGCCACCGCCCCCTCCGCTTGATGAAGAGGAAGATGCTTTGCCACTAATAATGGAATCAAGTTCGTTGCGCACGGCGTCGTATGTTACGGAAAATCCTTGTTGCAAAATTTGAGCGGCGATGTTCTCGTCGTCGCGAAGCAGGCTCAAGAGCAGATGCTCTGTTCCGATCACGTCGCTCTTGTAGAGCTTCGCTTCTAAATACGTGATTTTGAGCACCTTCTCCGCCTGCTTGGTCAGGGGAATATTCCCCACCGAGGCCGAGTCGCCGGTGCTGCGCACCGTATCCTCCACCGATTCTTTTAGCTCGAGCAAGTCACACCCGAGATTGCGGAGAATTTTGACGGCAATTCCCTCTCCCTCGCGGATGATGCCCAAGAGCAGATGCTCGGTTCCGATGTAATCGTGCCCGAGACGAATGGCCTCCTCGCGACTGTAGGAAATTACGTCCCGAACCCGGTTTGAGAAGTTGCCTTCCATACCTAGCCTGTATTAAATGCGAAAAGTGCCGCGTCGGCACCTGCACGAAGGGGGAAAGGAGACTGCGGCTGCTCGTACACCCGCGACTGACCCCACGACGTCAAGCACGTCAAGATCACTAACCAGCCGTTCGCGTTCTCTGTTCCTCTCTCACCGTCGCTGCAGGACTGGGGGACACCTGGGATGCAAAGCGTTACAGGAGAACGACACTCCCAACGATGCCGCACACAAGTGCCGGTGAGGGAGATCGTGCAAAAGACGAGCCAAGAAATGGGGGCCTGAGAAGCTGTTTGGTGGATGGATTCGAAGCCGAGACACAGTGGGCGAAGTGCCAGAAAGGCGCTCAAGTGAGTCCCTGTAGCGGCGCTACCGGGCGAACGCAGAAGCCTTTCTGCACGAGATCCACGAAGTCGCAGGTCGAAGACAATCCGCCAAACAGCTTCTGACAACTTTACGCGGCAAAGCTCGCCCCGCAGCCGCACGTCTCCGTGGCGTTGGGGTTTTCGAACGTAAAGCCGCGGGCGTTCAGGCCGTCGTGGTAGTTGATCGTCGTACCCATGAGGTACAGGCCGTGCCGCTGGTCCATGTAGACGGTGATGCCGTCGATCTCGAACTCTTTGTCTTTCTCGCGCCTTTTGTCGAAGCCGAGCACGTAGCTCATTCCCGAACAGCCGCCGCCCTTGACGCCCACCCGGAGGCCGTAGCCGTCGGGAATGTTCTTCTTCCGAATAATTTTCCGAATCTCCTTCGCGGCGTTGGTGCTAATGTCGATGGGCGTGTCCGAAGTGGTCTCCGTCGCAGTGGCCATAAGGTTGATCGCAGATGCGTGTGAGAGACGCGAGCGAGTGTACTTGATACGTGAACGGGGAGCACCGATCTCAGATCGGCAAAGACGATCCCCGCTGGTAAAAGACCACGGTCCTGGAGACCCAGTCCTCCTCGCAGGGAGACTGTGGTCTCCGTACCTGTGCACGGATCAGTACGCTGGGCGTCTCTTAACGACCGGACGAAAATTGCTGTTCCGTTCCGAGGAGTCTGTCCGCCGACGTTTCGTCTGGATGAGGGCGACTTCGATGCTGTTGTCGGGCGGTGTGCCGGGACGAGAATGGGCAAACGGGGGGGAGGGAAGCGGCCTTGGCGGCGTTGAGGCAATAAAGAGCTCGTCAGCAGAATCGACCAGAATGAGAGCAAAAGAAACGAAGAAAATTGAGGGCTCCCCGCCTCGATCTTTGCTGTGCTCGTCCTGTCAGTCGAGCGGACGGGCGACGACGACGGGTTCTTTGAATTGGGTGACGGTGCCGCCGTCTGCCCGGACGGCTTCGAAGAGCACGACGTAGACGCCGACTCGGACGCGGTCGCCCGCGTCGTTGCGGCCATTCCAGATCAATTCCCCTGTTCGGCCGGCCAAACGAGCGTCTTCCAGCGTGCGCACCTTTCGACCCCGCGCATCGTAGACGCGAGCACGGACGAGGTTGGGCACGTCATCGAGCGTGTAGCGAATGCGCGTGGCGCCATCGCGCTCAACGGAGAATGGACTCGGTTCGATCTGGAGGCCGGTGTCGGAGGCCTTCTCGGGTGGGGTGAGGGACACGGCATTTTTCCGGCCCGGGGTCCCTCCGGAGGGATCGGTGCTGCTGGTCCAATTGTCGGAAGAAGTGGCGCCGCCGGACGGGCTGATGCGTTCGAGAGCCGTGCCCTTCGTGTCGTCGAGCCCGCTGGCATGCCAGTCGGGAGCGTACGAAACCTCGGCGACAGGGGTGCCGTCGGCCCGATGAATGCGGATGAGGTCGCCGTCGTTGTTGAGGCCGAGGCGCTGGGCGTCGACCGGAAGAAAGGCGACGGAGTCGGTAGCAAGGGGCGCCTCGGGAAAGGCGGCGGCAAGCTGCGAGGAATCGGCGGTCCGAGCATCGTTCGGGGCGGCGGCCACGACACCAAATCCTTCGGGGGGAAGGGCGACTCGGCGTCCGGCGCGGGTCGTGTCGGCGACGTTGCGCTCGTTGGGCCGATCCGTCGCGAAGAGGCCGCGGAGGGACAGGGACCGATCGGTGCGATTGTAGAGCTCGACGTACTCGACCTGATTGGGCTGCTCGTCGAAGTCGTCGCGCCGCGGATCGAACAGGAGTTCGTTGATGACGATCTGACGGTCCTGGGGACGATAGGCGAGGGCAAGGGTCCCGTCTGTCAGTTCATTGCCGACGCGGTCCCGCACGCCGCTGACCTGAACGGTGGGGCTTGAGGGCGCGCCGGACAGGGCGAGGGTGACGAGCGTATCGTTCCGGAGACGAACGTCCGTGACGGTCAGCGGGCCGACGGTGAAGGCGGTCGGCGTGACGGAACTGGGCTGGAGCGGCTCCGAGAAGGTGACGGCGATGCTCGTCTCGGCGGTCTGCTCGGCAAACACCGGCGACGGGGCCGTCTCGTCCGGATTGAAAATGCTGTTGCGCGCAGCGGGGGTGGCGCCGGCCCCCGCTTCCGACGTGCCAAAGTTTGACGCCGCGTCGGAGGGGCCGGCTGGATCGAGGCGCTCCAAGGACCGCCCATCGTCGCCGCCCCAGGACGGGTCGTAGGGGACCTCGTCGATGACTGTTGTGGACGGGGCATAGCGCAAGACGACGGTGTCGCCGCCGTTGTTGAGGGCCTCCCAGCCGGCGGGCGCCCGGAAGGAAGCGTCCGGGAACGTCGACGCAAAGGCCGCTGCGTCGCGAGCAATCACGGCGTGCGAGTCCGGTTCAAGCGCCGTCAGGCGGGGGGCGAGCCCGTCGAAGTCACGATTCTCGTCGGCGTATTCCAGGGTGCCGAGGTCTATGGTTTTCTCGGATCGATTGTAGACCTCGATAAACTCGCTTGCTGCGGGATCGGGCGCATAGAGGATTTCCGTGATGACGAGATCTCGCGGCTCGGGGACCGCCGGTACAAAGTAGCGAAACGAGGCCTCGGTCTCAGTTTGCACGTTACTTTGCCGGTCCGCCACGTCGGTCGCCACCAGTGTGAAGGTGCCGGTCGAGAGGGATTGCCCGAGCGTACAGACGACCTGAGCGGCAGCCGTGTCGCTTACGGCTGCGGTTTCGACGACGGGGGTTCCGGCGCCGTCGAGTGCAAAGGCTGAGGCCGACGCCGTCCCCGCATCCAGCGGTTCGGAGAAGCGAGCGAGCAGGGAGTCGCCATCGAGCGTAGGCTGTACCCGCTCCAGTGCGGGAGGTGTTTCGTCGGGATCAAAGATGCTGTTCTGGCCCCCCGGGGTGGCCCCAGCGTCGGCCACGGACGAGCCGAAGTTGCTTGCCCGATCAGAGGGGCCGGCCGGGTCGATCCGTTCGAGGGCGTTGCCGTCGCTGCCGCCCCAGGCGGGGTCGTAGGGGACTTCATCAAGTATCGCGCCGGAGGGGCTGTCGCGCAGTACCACCGTGTCGCCGCCGTTGTTGAGGGCGTCCCAGCCGCTCGGGGCGAGGAAAGGGATGGACGGGAAATCGCTCGCAAAAGCCATCGTGTCCCGGACGAGAACGACGTATTGACCGGGGGCGAGCAGGGTGTCGGACGACGCGACCGGGGCATAGTCGCGGTTGTCGTCGGCGTACGCCAGCCGATTTAAGTTGACCGACTGGTCGGACCGGTTGTAGAGTTCGATGAACTCGTTGGAGGACGTGCTTGGGGCGTACATGACCTCATTGATCACCACGTCTCCGGAGTCCGGGGCGGACTGACCGAGAGCGGTAATCGGCAGAAGAAGCAGCAGAAGCGAAGGCAGGGCACGACGAGACATGACAGCCGCTCCCAGAGATGTGCAACGGGCGAGAGTGGCGGACCATCCTCTGACATAATAGGCGAAGAGAGAGGAGGCCGTCAACTCTACCTTTAGCCGGGAAGAGAATGCAATAAGTGAATGGGCTCTACCGTGCGCTCTGGCGCTGCCCGTTTTCAGAAGTCGACAGGTCGTCTGCCGATGGATCCGCTGCGCCGGTAAGGTCCTGCTCCAAGTGGTTCATGAGGACGCGGGCCATCAGGCGAGCGGTGGGGGCGAGGGGGGTTTCGTCGATGTCGAAGTGGTGGTGGTGGAGGGGAAAACTCGTCTCCGGTCCCGAAGCCGTTCCCACGCGGATGAACCCGCCCGGCACGTGCTTGAGATAATGGGCAAAGTCCTCGCCCCCCATGCTGGACTGGTCGATCCAGTGGATCGCCTGTTCTCCGAAAGCGTCCCGGATTGTACGCTCGACGTTCTCGATGGCGGTTGGGTTGTTGATGACGGGGGGAGACCCATCTTCGAAGTTCAGTTCGATGTGGGCCTCGTGCAGGTCCTGCAGGCGCTGTGCGGTGCGGCGCATGTACTCCCGGATGGTTTTCCGGTCGTCGGGGGAGGCGGTGCGTAAGGTGCCCCCGAAGGAGGCCTCCTCCGGAATGACGTTGTGGGCTTCGCTTCCGTTCAACTTTGTGAACGTAAGAATGCTCGGGTTTCGAGTGTCGGTAATGCGCCCGGCCACCTGATAGAACTGATTCATGAGCTGGGAGCCGATCCAGACGGTATCCACCCCCTCGTGGGGCCGAGCAGAGTGGCCCGTTCCTTCCTGGCAGACTCGCACGTCGAACCGGTCCGAGGAAGCGGTGGCCGGCCCCTCGATGAGGCCGTAGCGGCCCACGTCCAGCGTGGGGTCTACGTGGATGGCGTAGACAGCGTCGAGGCCTTCGATGATGCCGGACCGGATCATGAGCGGAGCCCCGCTGGGGAGGCCCTCCTCATTGGGCTGGAAGAAGACGCGGACCCGCCCCTCCAGTTTGTCACGATTGGCGTGGAGGGTAAGGGCCACCCCGATGCCAACGGCGGTGTGGCCGTCGTGTCCGCAGAGATGCGCGACGCCGGAGTGCTGGGAGCGATAGGAAACGCGCTTCTGATCCTGCGCCGGCAGGGCGTCGATGTCGGCCCGGTATCCCACGTGGCCGCCGGCGCCCTCCCCCTCGATGTCGACGTAGAGACCAGTGCCGGCAATGGGACCGTGCACGTCGAGGCCGTACGCTTCGAGGGTCTGGCGAATGAAGCGCGAAGTTTCGTGCTCGTTCATGCCCACCTCCGGGTACATGTGGAGGTGGCGGCGGATCGTTACGAGCAACTGGGCGAGGGGCTGCTCGCCGCTGGGCGTGTCCGTGAGGGCGTCGGGGAGATGGGTTTGGTCGGTGGGAGAAACGGTAGATAGCATACGGCTCTTGACCTCGTTCGAACACGTCTGAGCCTGCCCGAGTGACGTCCGAGAGCCTCCGGTAACAGGCTTTAAACTATACGACGAGCCCGATCGTGAGATTCGCAGTGCCCCCTACGTTAACCCGAAACGCTTGCGAAGAGTCCACTCGCAGGCCAGCAGAACGAGGATGACGGCCAGAAACAGCGACGTCCGCCACAATTCGGCCTCCGTCGTTTCCGTAACCACGGTCGACGAGAAGTCCGAGTCGCCGGCGAGGTCGGCCGGAAGGGGGACGTCGCCTGCCGTGTAGGCGTTGCCGCCGGAGCGAGCGGCAATCTGGCGCATGAGGACCGGGTTTGCGCGCGTCTGCTGGTACTCGAGCCGGAGGGTGCCAACTGAGAATTGTCCCTGGTCGCGCCCGAGCACGCTGCCCCCGCGGCGGGCGACGGCCTCGTACTGATACGTGCCTTCTGGGAGGGAGCCCACGTTCAGATCATAGCGCCCGTTGCCCAGTGGCTCCATCGAGTGCGGATATTCCGTGCCGGTCGAGTCGGTGATCGTGACCTCGATCGCCGCGTCGGACACAGGATTCATGCTGCCGTCGTAAACCTGCCCGTTAAAGGCGACGGATTCGTTTCCCTGAAAGGTGGACGTCACGGGGCGCACCCGCACCTGCCTGTCGTCGTTTTGGGTAGCCACCCAGCGCAGGAGATTCGTGACGAGGCCGGGCCAGAGAGGGGCGGCTGCTTCTAGGTCGTCGGGGAGGGTGGCCCATCGCCACGTGTCGGTGCCGAGGAAGGCTGCCGTGCGCTGGCCCGCTCGGCGGCGAACGAGGAGGAGCGGGTCGTTTTGCGAGAGGGCCGGCCGGGCAGCCTGGGCAAGCACCGTGGCGTCCGGGGTCGGCGTCCAGGCGGTCGATGGGACGGCGAGAGGGGGGAGGCGTTTAAAGAGGGTCACGTCGGCCCCCTCGATCTGGAAGACGGGGTGCGAGCGCTCGGCCTCGACCGGAGCGAGCGACGCTTCTGTAAAGGACGACCGGCTCGAGCGAGGCCGGGCGGGAAGCACGTCGGCGAAGTGGGTGCGCCAGGCTTCAACGTCGGTCTGACGGTCGAGGAAGAACAGACCGGGCGTGCCGTCTTCCACCGTGCCGGCGATCCGACGGGTGGCCCGTTCCGGGACGGCTGTGCTTGGAAAGCCTGCACACACGACGATGTCGTAGCGGGAGAGGGTATCGGGGAGGGGGCCCTCGTAGAAGGTCCCGTTCTGTTGCGGCACGCGGGCAGTGACAGTCGTGTTGGCGTCGCGCTCCAAGACGCGCCGGAGGGCCCCGTAGCTGGGGGAAGGGGCGGCGCCGAGCAGAAGCACTTGTCGCCTATTCTCCAGGACGCGCTGGGACACGGTCCGGACGTTGTTTCGGGTCGTGGCCTCCCCCGGCACCGGCGCGGCCCGGACCGTCAGCTGTTTCAACCCGGCGCTTTCGGGCCGGTAGCGCAGGTCAACGGTCAGTTCGGCGGTGCCGGCGGGCAGGGTCACGTTCGTTTCGTCGAGGCGGGTGCCTTCTTGCCGGAGAGAGACGGTGGTCGGTTCGCCGCTCATGTCTTCAGCCCCGAGCGTTACCTGCACCGGTACCTCCGTGTCCACGTACGCAAGGTCGTTGGTGGCCATGCGGCGAATCTGGAGGTCGCGCCGCCGGGTGGTGTCGCCCACCGTGACGGTGTGGACGGGCATGGGGGAGCGGTCGGCCACGCGACTGGGGTTTCGGCCACTGTTGTACTGGCCGTCGGAGACGAGGGCGATGCCCCGCAGGTTTTTGCCCTGGAGCGCCTCTTGCACCCCCTCCAGAGCCGCTGCAACGTCGGACCGCGATCCATCGAAAGTGAGGCTGTCAAGAGGCGAGTCGGAGAGGGCGCGGAGGGACTGATCGAAGGCAAACACGCGGGCACTGCCGGGGGCCTCGTCCGTAAGGGCGGCGAGGGTGGGGGCGAGCCGCTCCCGAACAGTTGAGGCCGTCGTGTCGTCGGCCTCCCCGCTCACGACACGCATGCTCTGGCTGTTGTCGACCAACACGGCGAGGATGGGGGGGCGCTCGGTCTCGTCCAGGTGGCGGACGACGGGCTTTAGGATCAGGAAACAGAGAAGGGCGAGGACAACGAACCGGAGCCCGCCCAGCAGCCATCGCCAACGGGCGGCAAGGGCCGGAATTGTGGAGCGGTAGCTCCAATACGTGAGCCCGCCTGACAGCAGCAGGGACAGAATCAGAAGCCACGGGCTGTAGCCGAACGAAAAGGTCATTCGAACCTCACGCTAGAACGAAAAGAGCGAACCGGCAAGTCAGAGCGATACAACTCTTCTCCCTTGGGCAAAGGTTTCAAGCCACGCGAAAGGGGTACACAGACGTTGTTTTGTGGTCGGGCGCTGAACTGCGACCAGGTCGCTACCGGCGGTTCCGAGGAGGGGATCCAGACCGTCGACGGGAAGCAGACGGTTTGTCGAGGGCAGATCGGTACAGGGCACCGGTTTACTGATACGTGAATGGGTTTCTAAAAACGATCCCCGCTGATAACACAACACGGTTTGGAGATCTGAGATCTCCTTCCTCACACGGAGAATAATGTTTACCTACCCGTGCACGAATCAGTAAAGACCATCTGAGAGTTCAAGATGCTCCCGGGCACGAGTCCGACGCAACGAACGGCTCAGGGGTGAATTTCCTCGATTGCCCGTCGTGCGGCGGAGGCCCCGGAGGCCATCGCGTCGCCCACAGACACGCCCTCTCGATAGTTGCCGGCGAAGAAGAGGGCCTCGTGGTGGGTTTCCAGGGCGTGCAGGGTGTTCTTCACGGCGCCGTAGCCGAGGCTGTACTGCGGGATGGCGTGGGACCACTCCACGTGGTTTTTGTAAACCGGGTCGCCGCTGACGCCGAGCAGACGGTCGAGGTCGCGCTCGACCACGTCTTGGACCGTGGACGACGGCTCTTCGGCCAGTGCCGGGTTGCGGGTGCCGCCGACGAAGGTGGTGAGCAGGACGTGGTCGTCCGGGGCCCGGTTGGGGAAGAGGGTGGAGGAGAAGATGGTGCCGAGCACGTCGAATTGTTCTTCGACGGGCGGCACGAGCATGCCGAACCCGTCGAGTGGGTGGTTCACGGCGTCGCGCTCGTAGCCGAGGGCAACCACCCTCACGGGGGGGTAGGAGACCTCCCGGAGCGGGGACGGATCGACCGGCGTGTCGAACTCGATTCGGTGCAGGGCGTGGAGGGGGACGGTGCTGATGAGGGCGTCAAAATGGACCCTCGACGGGGTGTCGTCCGGGGTGTTCGCCTGGGCCACCCACCGGTCATCGATCCGGTGAAGGGCGGTGACGGGGGCGTTGTAGACAATGCGGTCGCCGAGCCCGTCGGCGAGGGCGGCGGGAAGCGTTTCGAGGCCGTCGCGGAAGGAGAAGAGGGACGAGGGCGCGTCGTCGGGGGCGGGGTCGTCGCGATCGGATCGCACCGCGCCCCAGAAGAGGGAGCCGTGTTCTTCCTCCAGCTCGACCAGTCGCTCGAAGGCGTGGCGGGCCGAGAGGTGCTCCGGGTCCCCCGCGAACACACCGCCCACGAACGGGGCCACGGCGTAGTCCAGCACCTCTGTTCCCAGGCGACGGCGCGTGAATGCGGCCAGGCTCTCCGCGTTGCCGGTGTCGGGGCGACCGCCGATGAAGGGCTCGGCGAGGAGACGCAGCTTGGCGCGGGCCGAGAAGAGATCGGTGGTGAGGAACGAGCCCACGGAGGTGGGGAGGGCGAGGGGCCGCCCGTTCCGCACGACGTACCGGGTGGCGGCGGTGTCGTCGGCCCACACCCGCTCGTCGTCCAGGTCGAGGTTGGCGATCACCTCCTCCAGCAGAGCCGACGGGCGCAGCGAGTTGGGGCCGTGCTCGACCAGGAATCCGTCAGTCTGCGTGGTCTGAATGACGCCGCCCGTCCGGTCGGTCGCCTCCAACACCCGAACCGACGCTCCATTCCGTTGCAATTTGTGAGCCGCCGTAAGGCCGGAGATTCCCGCCCCGAGAACGCCGATACGGGCCATAGAAGGAGGGCACTACGAGTGTGAAGGGATAGAGTGATCAATTTTACGGGGCAGGCTGGACAGGCGTTCGGAGAAACCTCTGGTCCCCGTGATTGGTATCAGATGGTCCTGGAGTCACAATCTTCGAACAAAACAACAGGCACCGTTATGGCGACGGAGGCAATGAATGAGGAATGGCGTCGGATCCGGGATCAGATCAAAGAGATCTGGGACGAGGCCGACTTCGACGACAAGCAGATGAAACGGGCGCGGGGCGAGATGGACAAGATCGTGGGCCTCATTCACGACAAGACCGAGGACTCGAAGGAGGAAATTCGCCGCAAGATGGGGGCGATCCTGTAGAGAAATCAATCCGTTGAATGTAGCTGGGGAGTGCACGCTTCGGTCGAGTGCGTCCGTTCCGGAACTCGTCATGAGTTACGAGTCATGAGCGTTCTATTTAGGAGGGGATGACCGTCTGGTACTTCCGCGAATTTTCGCCTGCCCTGATTCCGTCGGGGCAGGCTTTTTTTGTTGGATGTCCGTTTTGGTTTGAGCGGATCGCTCATTAGGTTGTGCAAAGCGCTTTCATGGAGAGGGCGCCCCGTTCGCATCCGTTTCTTCGACAGCCCGAACCCATTCTATGTCCGAGACCAGCACGATTGGCACCGACGCCCCAACCGACGGCGCCTCCTATCAGGAGCGGGCCGCCCACTACGAGGCCCTCGTCGAGACGATGGAGGAGCGCGCCGCCGAGATTCGGCAGGGCGGGGGAGAGAAGAAGATCCAGAAGCAGCACGATCGGGGCAAACTCACGGTGCGCGAGCGCATCGCGTATCTGCTGGACGATCCCGATCAGTTTGCGGAGCTGGGCCTTTTTGCCGGCCACGAGATGTACGAGGAGGAGGGGGGGTGTCCGGCGGGTGGGACCGTCATGGGCTTTGGGCCGGTAAACGGACGCGAATGCCTCGTCGTGGCCAACGACGCCACCGTGAAGGCGGGCGCCTGGTTTCCCATCACGGCCAAGAAGAACGTTCGGGCCCAGGAGATCGCGATGGAGAACCACGTGCCCATCATCTACCTGGTCGACTCGGCGGGCGTCTTTTTGCCGAAGCAGGACGAGATCTTCCCCGACAAGGACGACTTCGGTCGCATTTTCCGCAACAACGCGCGGATGTCGAGCATGGGCATCCCGCAGATTGCGGCCATCATGGGGAGCTGCGTGGCGGGCGGGGCCTATCTGCCCATCATGAGCGACGAGGCGGTCATCGTGGAGGGCACCGGCTCGGTCTTTCTCGCGGGGCCGTACCTGGTGAAAGCCGCCATCGGGGAGGACGTCGAGCGGGAGGAGCTGGGCGGGGCCGTAACCCACTCCGAAATTTCGGGCGTCACCGACTACAAGGCTGAAGACGACGAGGAGGCGCTCGACATCGTCCGGGACATCGTGGACCATCAGGGCCCTG
>CAZSBW010000056.1:0-11886 GCA_964604815.1 uncultured Salinivenus sp.
GACGTGGGCGTCCTCATCGCAGGAGGGTGCCCGATAGATGCACAATGATCTTCGGTAAGCGGTATTAGTTTGCGCCAGAGGGGCCGTTCGGTTACCCTGAAATAGCGACACGTAGAGCGCCGCCGCTCCCGCCCATTGTCGTTCGCACATCTTCGTCCAACCGCTTCTTCGTAGTGCGTAATGAATGCGACGTATCGTCTACAACTCACCCCCGATTTTGGCTTTTCCGAGGTCGAGGCGCTCGTCCCCTACCTGCAACAGCTCGGCGTCAGTCACCTCTACCTCTCGCCCATCACCGAGGCCCGCCCCGGCAGCGAACACGGCTACGACGTGATCGACCACAACAGCGTCCGCGAGGCGTTCGGGGGGCGCGAGGGCTTCGAGTCGCTTCGCGAAACGGCCGTAGAGGCGGGGCTCGGGATCGTACTCGACTTTGTGCCCAACCACGCCGGCGTGGGCCCGGCCAACGAGGCATGGCAGGACGTCCTGGCCTACGGCCCGCATTCGGCCTACGCCCACCACTTCGACATTGACTGGGATCCGCTAAAGCCGGAGCTGCAGGGCAAAATTCTGCTCCCCTTCCTGGGCAGCACCTACGGCGCGGCGCTCGACAACGACGAAATTACCCTTGCCTACGACGACGGTCGCTTCTCCGCCGCCTACTACGAGCACCGCTTTGCGCTAAGTCCGCGCACCTATCCGCAGGTACTGGACGCCCTGCTTCCGGCGTTTGAGCGCACCGACGCGTACTTCGACCTCCAAGAGCTGCGCGACGCGTTTACCGATCTCGACCCCGCTGCCCGCGAGCGCGCCGAAGCCCTGTGCCGCCGCCTCGACGCGGTGGACGTGTCGTTTGGGGAAGACGTGCTGGCGGACGCGTTCGACCACGCCGCCCTGCACCGCCTGTTCGAGAAGCAGCACTGGCGCCTTGCGTACTGGAAGACGGCGGGACGAGAAATCAACTACCGCCGCTTCTTTACAATCAACGACCTCGTGGGCCTGCGGATGGAGGACGAAGATCTCTTCTGGGGCGCGCATCGCCTGCTCGGCGACCTGCTGGCGGAAGACGGCATGGACGGCGTACGCATCGACCACATCGACGGCCTCTTCGATCCGCACGAGTACCTGGCCCGCCTCCGCGACCTTGGCGCCGACCGCATTTGGGTCGAGAAGATCCTGGTTCCCGGCGAGACCCTGCCCGAGGGCTGGCCGGTCGCGGGCACCACGGGCTATGAGTTCTTGAACGACGCGATGGGCGTGCTTCTGTACGGGGACGGCGAAGAGGCGCTCGACCGCATCTACCGTCGCACGGTTCCCAACGCTCGCTCGTTCGAGGAGAGCGTCTACCGCAGCAAGTCGCTCATCATCGAGCAGACGCTCACCAGCGAGTTGGCGCGGCTGGCCTACGAGCTCGATCGTCTCTCGGAGGCGGACTATCACACCCGCGACGTGACGCTCGCCGCCCTGCGCGAGGCGCTCAAAGAGATTGTCGCGGCGGTCGACCGCTACCGCACCTTCCTGCCGTACGAGAAATCAGAGGCGCGCGAGGTGGTGCAGGAAGCCCTTCACCGTGCCCTCCAGCGCAATCCCGCCGCCGAACCCACGGTGTTTGCGTTCGTCGAGCGCGCCATTCTCGGCGAGCTGCGGGAGGATCTGCAGGACGACCAGCGCGCGTGGGTTGGGCGCCTCCAGCAGTACACCGGCCCCGTGGCGGCCAAAGGAGTCGAGGACACGGCGCTTTACCGCTATCACCGCCTCACGGCCCTCAACGAGGTGGGGGGCGAACCCGACGCGTTCGGCGTTCACGATCATGCGTTCCACGCCCGCAATCGGTTCCGTGCCCGGCAGTACCCCGACACGCTCAACACCACCGCCACGCACGATCACAAGCGCGGCGCCGACACGCGGATGCGCCTCCTCGCCCTCGCCGAGATGCCGGGACGCTGGGAAGAAACCGTGCAGGCGCTGGACGGCATTCGGGAGACGTATCAGGGGGCGTACGGGCCGTCGGACAACGACGCCTACCTCTTCTACCAGACGCTCGCGGCGCTCTGGTACGACGAGCACGGCACGCCCCGCGATGCGGCGGAACGGGACGCGCTGGCCGAGCGCCTCTGGGAGTATATGGAGAAGGCCGTCCGCGAGGCGAAGCAGCAGACCAGTTGGATCAATCCGAACACCGACTACGAGGAGGACCTGGAGGCCTTCGTCCGTGGTGTAACGACCGACGACGCAACGCCCGACGTGCTCGACGACGTTGCCGCGACGCTGGCCGAGGCAGGCTTCGCCAATCGGCTGAGTCAGCTCGCCCTGAAAGGCACCGCGCCCGGCGTGCCGGACGTGTATCGGGGCACCGAACTCACGGATCTCTCGCTCGTGGACCCCGACAATCGCCGTGCGGTCGACTGGGACGCGCGGCGCGACGCTCTCGACGATCTGGCACCCCTGCTCGACAACCCCTCGCCCGACGCCGTGCGCGATCTGTTCGACGGCCCCGATCCCCGCGCCTACCTCTACCTGACGGCCCGCCTGCTCCGGTGGCGGCGCGCCCACTCCAATCTTGCAGCGGCTGAGGGCTACACCGATCTCGCGCCCGAGGGAGACAGCGCCGACGACTGGCTCGCCTACGCACGCTTTACCGGCGATGCGGACGACCCCGGCGCCGTCCTCCTCACGGTGGTTGCGCGCTACCCGCTCACGCGCGATCCCGACGCGTCGGCCACAGTTCCCCTCCCCGACCCGCTCGCCGACCGGAGGTGGACCGACGTGCTAACGGGGGCTGGCGTGGAGGCCGGTGGCTCCCTCAGCGTACAGACGCTTCCAGTGCCCCGGACAACAGTTCTTCAGAGCGGCACGGGCACGACATCTTGATCTGATCGCTGGACCTGACCCGTTAAGCTGGACATTCCTTCACTGTACACAAGAAACTGGACTTGATGGAAAGGGGCCTGGGGGGCTTCCCTGAATCTGCTTCGTTCCGAGCGCCCCTCAAGAGTACTTCCTCATCCCATTCGGGGCCCATTTCCTACTCGCTCGCAAAAATTCCTTTCTCGTACTGGCTTTTGTAGGAGCGAACAGCCCGAAAGATCGCGCTGGCCAGGTAGGTTTGTCCGCGATCGCTGTTGAGGTAGCGCGCCTCCTTCGGATTGGTGAGAAAACCGAGCTCGACGAGGATCGACGGCATCGAGGCGCTCCAGAGCACGTAGAAGCCGGCCTGGTGGACACCTCGATTCTTCCGCTGAACTCGCTCCCCGAACTGATTTTGGACGAAGGACGCGAGCTGTTCGCTCTGACGCATGTACGCGCTCTGCGTGAGGGTCTGGCGGACGAGCGCCTGTTCGTCGTAGTCCTCGTACCGTTCGGTATTTTCCTCGTACTTGATCACACTATTCTCCCGCTCCATGACCTTCTCGGCGGCTTCGGTCTTGGACGGACCGAGGAAGTAGGTCTCCGTGCCGTGGGCGGCGTCTGCGCCGGCCGCGTTGGTGTGTAGCGAAACGAAAAGCTTGGCACCGGCCTCATTGGCGATGTGGCCCCGCTCCTCTAGCGGAATAAAGCGGTCGCCCGTCCTCGTGTAAACGACGTTGACATCGAGACGGCTTTCAACGTAGTCGCCGAGCTTGTGCGCCACGTCCAAGACGATATCTTTTTCGTGTAGGCCGTTGGCCACGGCGCCGGGGTCTTTGCCGCCGTGGCCGGCGTCGATGACCACGGTGTCGAGCTTCCACCGCTCGCGCGCTGCCTTCGAGGCCCCGTTCGACTGCTGGGGGGGATTGGACACCTTTTGCACGACCCCCGAAGACGACTCGGCGCGCTGCGCCTCCGCAACGGGCGAATTGTCCGTGTACGCCAGGTTGAGCAGCAGGTCGTCGGAGGCGCCGTCGCGATAGGCCTGAGTCGTAACGGGCCGATCCGGGTCGAGCTCAAACCGGAGAACCAGGTGCCCCTGCTTGGGGGATGCGCTGTAGTCTGTCACCGGCCCCCGGGGATCGCTCTTCTGATAGCTGTCGTGCAGCGCAGCGTTGTAGAGCACCCACTCAATCTCGTTCTCCCCAACGGTGCGGGGCATGCTGTATGCCCGGATCGTGTCTGCCGTGCGAACGCGAACGACGTATCCCTGCCCGTCGGACCGGGCAGTGAACATGACGTCTTTCACGAGGGTCTTCGCCTGAACCGCCTCAGCCCCTAAGAACGCAAGCACGCCCAGCATCACAAGGAGCAGGCGCAGAGGGCGTCCCAGCTGCCGCGAATCGAAGTGGGTAATGAACGAACGAGGCATAGTCCTAAACCAATTGACCACACGTTGGAAAAGCGCGATAATTACGGCCTTTCCCGAACAACGAAATCGACGGAGGAAGCGTACTGCCAATCTGTGCCAGCTTCGTCTTCGATAGACATGATGCAACTCAGCAGACCTAAAGTAAAG
Organism: uncultured Salinivenus sp.; assembly: GCA_964604815.1. GTDB lineage: Bacteria > Bacteroidota > Rhodothermia > Rhodothermales > Salinibacteraceae > Salinibacter. Next base: position 4,427 of record CAZSBW010000056.1, read on the forward strand.
CCTGAGGTGAAGCCGCCCCTCCGCTTCGCTCCCAAAACCCGGCCGTCTTTCATCATTTTTTCTTCTATTCCGCGCGTGCTCAGGGAAAGCGTCGGAAAAGGGTCGTTGACAGAAGCACGTCCAGCAGCACGAGAACGAATGCTGGTCCCAAGAACCACGGATACTGCTCCGCGCGGTCTGTGTAGATGCGCTCGTCGATCTCGGTGGCCTCCATCTGATCGATCTCGTCGTAGATGCGCTGCAGGGCTTCTTTGCTCGAGGCCGAGAAGTAGCGTCCCCCCGTCGTCTGGGCCACGGTACGCAGCATTTGCTCGTCAATGCCTGCCTCGCCCGGCTTCCGTTCCTCCAGGTGGCGGCGATCCACCGACGAGCTCTCCCCCGATGCCCCAACCCCGATGGCATACACGCGAACGCTCATCGTGCTCGCAATCTCCGCCGCCGTCGCCGGGTCGACCTCGCCCCGGTTGTTGCGCCCGTCCGTGAGCAGAATCACAACCTTGCTCTTCGCCTCCGTGTCCTTCAGCCGGTTGACGGCGGTCGCGAGGGCCGTCCCCACGGCGGTTCCATCCTCCACCATGCCAATCCGCATGCGGGATAGCATGCGCTGCAGAAAGCCGTAGTCAAGCGTGAGCGGCACCTGCGTGTAGGCCTCGGCCGCAAAGATGACGAGCCCCACCCGGTCCGACACACGGCCCTCGACGAAGGTTCCCGCCACGTCGCGGGCAGCCCGGAACCGGTTGGGCTGAAAATCCTCGGCTCGCATCGAGGAAGAAGTATCCAAAACCAGCATGATGTCGATGCCTTCGGCCGTTTGGGTCCGAATCACATTTTGCACCTGAGGCCGGGCCAGTGCCACAATGCCGAGCGCGAGCGCTCCCATCCGTAGCACAACGGGAAGCCCGCGTAGACGCACTGTCCAGGACGCGGGGAGTCCCTGTAGAGGACCTACGTCGCTGTAGCGCAGTCCGCCTTCCCGCCGGGATCGCCACCACGCCCACACTCCCAGCAGGGGCACGACGAGGAGGAGCCACAGCAGATGGGGATTGGCAAACGTCACGAGGAACGAGCCTTCGGTGCGGGGACAGGGGGCGCAGAACAGCCTGCCTTTATCAACCGTGCTGAATGAGTGTGGGCGTAGGGGGAGCGTTTTTGCCGATTCTTCCGTTTATTCTCCGTGAGCCGCGCCCCTCTTGCTCTATCGGGTCCGACGGGCGGCGACCGCGTCGCGGAGAGCGGGCAACACCTCCCCCGCCGGTCCGCGGATCGACTCGTCGACCTCGTCGGTGATGCCCGTCGTGTCCGGGTTCACCTCGGCCACGTAGGCCCCATTCGCGCGGGCCTCCACCGGGAACTGAGCCGCCGGGTACACCACGGCACTCGTCCCCACGCTCAGGAAGACGTCCGCCCGGCTGGTTGCGGCGTCGGCCTGCTCGACGGCGTCGGGCGGCAGCCGCTCGCCGAACCACACCACGTCGGGCCGGATGAGCCCGTCGCAGGTCATGCAACGGGCCGGAGTGCCGTCCTGGATCGCCGTGTCGACCGTTTCGGCGTCGATCGACCGCTCGCAGTCCATGCAGTAGTTGTGTGTGATGTTGCCGTGCAGCTCGATCACGGTGCTACTGCCGGCACGATTGTGCAGGTCGTCCACATTTTGGGTGATGACGGCCAGGTCCGGCACGTCGGCCTCCAGTTCGGCCAGTGCACGGTGCCCGGCGTTCGGCTCCGCCTCTTCCACCACCTGGCGACGGTGGCGGTACCAGCCCTGCACGAGCTCGGGGTTGTCGAGAAAGGCCTCCACGTTGGCCAGTTCCTGCGGATCGAATTTCTCCCAGAGGCCGTCTTCGTCCCGGAACGTGGGCACCCCGCTCTCGGCGCTGATGCCGGCCCCCGTGAGCACAGCTACGTGATCGGCGTCGGCTAGGTAGTCGACGAGCGTGTCGCTGAAGTTGGGCATGTGGATCGGCGCGCAGTGAGGCGTGTCAGTGATGGTTCGGGGTCCTCGTGCGGGGGGTTGTCCTCGCTTGCATCGAGTACGAGCGCACGGGGAGTACGGACCGCCCTCCCCAACACGGGTGCTGGGAGCCCAGGACGAGGAACGGAAGGCAAACGAGTTGCGGTCGGGACTCTCTCGGTTCGAATGATCGACGCCTACGCGGCCGAGGCCATCCCGTCGATGCCGTCCTGCTCAGACGAACGGGGCGTTTCTCCAACCGGGGGCGAGACGCGCTCCCCGTCCGATCGGCGGGGGGCAGCCTCGATGGCATCGAGGGCCGCTCGCGCCTCGCGGAGCGCCTTCTCGTGGTCCTCGATCGAGGGGCGTACGTCGGCGAATTTCACGAGATCGGACAACTGAAGCACAGCCTGGACCCGATTTTTCGCTTCCGTCGGCACGTCGGGGCGGTGCTCCAGAATCTCTACGACCTCGCGCGTAGTGCGTTCGAGGGCCGAAACGCCCAGCTCACGCGCCAGGTAGACACGCAGGGCATTCGAGAGTTCGACGTAAAAGGGCTTTACGGCGTCGGGATCCGACAGGTCGTACGACTCTTCGAGCTGCCGAATCCACGACGTAGCGGCCTCGTAGGCCGTCTGGTCTTCCCCCGGACGCGGCTGTCTCGACATCGTTTCGGGCGCCTCGCCGCGACGGCGCCGCCACAGATAGAGAAGACCGGCAAGCAGTCCGGTTCCTGCGAGCGCGAGCAACGCCCACGTCCACCACGGTCTTGGGAAGGAGGCGAGCGGGGCCATCCCGTGAATGCCTTTCGCGTCGGGTCCCACCACGGAGACGACCGTGACGGTCCGGGCGGGTGCACTCTGGATTGTAGTGTCCTGGCCTGCATCCACCTGCACAGGAAGGGCCGGCACCCGGACCGAGTCGAGCGCAAACGTCGTCATCTCGTAGGCCACGCTGTCGACGCGGCGTCCCGCTCTGCGCCGCCGCTCCTGCACGGCACTCCGGCGAATGACCTCCAGATCTTCGAAGAGGGCAGCCCCGACGTCCGGAGCTGGAAAGGACACGTCCGTCTCCGGCCCATGCTCGGCGACGAGGGATACGGTGAACCGCTCCCCAATCGCCACGCTGTCGGTCGAGACGTGGGTGTCGAACTGGACTGATCGCTGTGCTTTCACCGGGTCCGTCCCACTCCTCCCGACGACCAGGAGTCCCAGGACGAGCCCCATCCTTCCGACGTACTGCAGAGCTCCGAGCAGGTTCATCGCCAAGATCGTTCAGATTTATCGCGCGACCGGACGCCCGTCTCAGCGAGGATCGGGAAGAAGGGGTTCTCCCTCCACCCCGCAACGACGGCTGTCGGGACGGTTCGCCTCCCGACACGATCGGTTGCGACGGGGCGCGTGAAGGCAATGCCTTTCTTCCTCCCCTCCCCGACTGGGCCCGCGGCGTTCGTCGTCACGCACGCCGGGCCCGTTCGCGAAAAAATTCGATCAGGGGCTCCACGTAATCGGCGTCGGTGCGCACAGGCACGTGCCCCACGCCGGTGCGCCGAAACAGAGCGGCCGTGCGCTCGCGACGGGCCCGGGCGGCCGCTTCGAACGCCCGCCGCGCCGCCTCGTCGCGGGTATCGAGGGTGACCGTCTCGCCCGTCTCAGCGTCGGTCAGATCAACCAGTCCCATGGGGGGCAGTTCCTCCTCCCGGCGATCCTGAAGTTCCACGCCGACCGTGTCGTGTCGCTGGGCCGCTGCACGGAGCATCGACTCGTATCCCTCGTCGAAGAAATCGCTCACGAGAACGAGAATGGAACGGCGGCGCAGAATGCGCAACACGTGCTGCAGGGCGCCCTCAATGTCGGTGCCCGGGAATTGGGGCTCGGCCGTGAAAAGTTCACGGATGCACCGCAGCACGTGCCGACGCCCCTTTTGCGGCCGCACGAACTGCTCAATCTCGTCCGAGAAGAGGACCAGCCCCACCTGATCGTTGTTCTGGATGGCGCTAAAGGCCATGACGGCGCAGATCTCGGCGGCCACCTCGCGCTTGAACTTCCCCTGCGATCCGAAATTCTCCGACCCCGACACGTCCACGCAGAGCATGACCGTTTGCTCTCGTTCCTCTTCGTAGACCTTGACGTAGGTCTCGTCCATTCGCGCGGAGACGTTCCAGTCAATGTTGCGGATGTCGTCCCCGATCTGATAGGGCCGGACCTCGGCAAACTCGATGCCCCGCCCTTTGAAGGCGGAGTGGTACTCGCCGCCAAACACATTTTCAACTACGCCGCGGGTACGCACCTCCAGGCGGCGAATCTTTTCGAAGAGCTCGTCGGGGATCATGCTGAGCAAACCCGGCGACGTCGAGAACAGAACGTGATTGACGCACGCATCCCCGCTTACAGCGAACCCAGCTCTTTACGAGCCTCACCGGGCCGTTTCTGTCCTTCCTTCCCGGGCGAGCAGGCGGTACCCCGTCGGGAGCGGCAGCGACACGCCTACAATTCCGCCATCTTCTCCTGCGGAATGCGGATTAGATACTGCTTTTCCATGATCTCCTCGTGTACGTCGAAGTGACCGGTTCCCCGGAAGTCGACGGCAATGTTGGACCCGTTGATGCGCTTCACCTCCCCGATGCCGTAGTACGAAGGCTGTGGGCCGTAGTAGACGAGGTGCCCCTTCTCGAGCCGGCCGTCTCGCAGGGCTTTGCGATGGAATGCCGGCACCTCCGGAAGCAACTCCAACCGGTAGGCACTGGATTTCTGATCGGACGGGCTGCTCATGGGGAAATAGACCGTGCTGATGCCTGCTGGGCTTCCTCTACGGGAGAGGAGGAACCGAGTTCATGCCGTCACCAGCCGGAACGAAAAAAGGATACAAAGGACGTACTGCACCCTGTAAAGCTACAAGTCTCGCTCGTGTAGGTCAAGAGCAAGACAATCGCCGTGAAATCGCTGCGTATGGGCCTCGAAACGCACCCACCTTCGTCGCTCCAAGCTTGACGGAGTTCATCCTGCGGGGGAAAAGGCCTGCTGGGCGCCATATCCTCCTACACACTCTTTACAGGTTCGGCCCGGGCTTGCACGAAACCGGAACAGGGCGCCGCGGCCTGTCGGCGCTGTTTCGCGTGCTGCTTGCTCGGGGTGGATGGAGGAGCGCCATCAATTTGTGTCTGCTCGGCGTTACAGAATGCGGTCGCGAATGTCGGGGGCGTAGGAGCGGCTCACCCGAACGGTTGTACCGTCGTCCAGGATGACCTTGTAGCCGCCGGAGCCGTCGCTGCGAAGGTGATCGACAGCAGGGAAGGCAATGACGTGAGAACGATGCACTCGCGCAAATCGCTTCTCGTCCAGGCGCTCCGTCAGTTTTCCAATGCCCATCGACGACAGATACGTCTTCTCGGTCGTATGGAGCTTTGAGTAGTCGCCTGCCGCTTCGATCCAGCGAATGTTCTCGGGATCGACCGGAATGATTTTGTCCCCGTGGCGGACGTACAAACGCTCGGGCGCGTCGTCGTCCTGCGCACGGGCCGTCTGGAGCAGGGTCGCCAGCCGGTCGGCATACGCGTCGTCCTCCTGGTCGTGCCGCACCAGGGCCCGCTCTACGGCCGTCTGGAACCGGTCCTGACTGTAGGGCTTGAGCAGGTAGTCCACTGCCCCGGCGTCGAAGGCCTCCAGGGCGTACTGGTCGTAGGCGGTGGAGAAGATAATGTCGGGCAGCACGTCGACCTGCTCCAGCACGTCGAAGCCGTCGAGCCCCGGCATCTGTACGTCGAGGAAGACGAGGTCCGGATCGTTTTCGTTGATGGCGTCGACGGCCTCGCGCCCGTTTCGGCATTCGCCAATCACCTCGATGCGATCGACAGGGTCCAGATACTCCCGGATCAGGTCGCGAGCGGGCGGTTCGTCGTCGACGATGAGGGCACGCACAGGCGAAGTCGAGTGTGAAATTTGAAGTGGGAAGGGAAGGATTCGACTGCTCAGACGGGAGGCCGTTTCTTTGGAGTCGATTCCGGGCATGGTGCTCGTCAACCGTCGGGACCGGGTCGTATCGGTCCACGTTACTCCGTTCCTCCGGTCTGTTGTACGAGCGTTTCCTTGGCGGCCCGCCGCAGCTGTTTGATCGTGTACTCGCGCTGCATCGCCTCAGACTGGGTCTCGAACGACTCGACGTGCACCAACTCCACCGGCCGTCGGCCCCGAGTGTACTTGGCTCCAGAGCCGTCGTTGTGCTCGGCCACGCGTCGTTCTACGTTCGTCGTATAGCCGGTGTAGTAGGTCCCGTCGCTGCACTCGACGACGTACACGTGGTGCTCGTCCCGGGATGCACTGTTTTCTTCCGAAGAGGCCGACATTGGGGGCTTCGACTTGGGCTACGAACAGAGCGGGCGTCTGGGCGTGTGTGCGTGAGGGGCAACCGTTTGCTCATACCTCTGTCAACAACCACACGAAAGATGGTTACTGCAATCGTTCTCCTCGAAACCGAGCGCGACAAGGTCAACGACGTCGCCGACGCGCTAGCTGCCCTCGACGGCGTGAGCGAGGTCCATTCTGTTGCTGGACGCGTCGACCTGGTCGCCATCCTCCGCGTCGCCGAAAACGAAGAGCTGGCCGATCTCGTGACAGGCGAGATCCGGCACATCGAGGGGATTACGGACACTGAGACGCTCATCGGCTTCCGCGTCCACTCCAGCCACGACCTGGAGAACATGTTCTCGATTGGGATGGAGTGAATGCGTTCATTTCGTGTCGGTTCAGGCGGGGCGGCGATTCCCTTTCCGAAGATAACGGATGCCGCCGACCGCCGGGACGCAACCGGCGCCGACGTTCGGGGCCATCTGCACCCCGTCGGCCCTTCGTCTCGATTGTCGCTGTACGACCGGTTCCCTGCGCGGGACGCGATACACATCGTGCCGTCTGGTGTCTATCTTGCCCTCCCGTTGTCGTCTGTGCTGCCCTCTTTCCGCTCCGATGGCCGAGTCCGTGTCCCAGACCGAGGTCGCGATTGTCGGCGGCGGGATCGCCGGCATTACCACGGCCCTCGAACTGCTGGAACGGGGCGGCCACGACGTGCTGATTCTGGATCGGGATACGCGGGACCGATTCGGGGGCCTTGCCCGGTGGTCGTTCGGCGGCATCTTCTTCGTCGACACCCCACAACAGCGCCTCTTCGGGATCGACGACTCGCCCGAGCTGGCGCTGCGGGACTGGCACGCGTTCGCGGAGTTTGGCGACGGCGACACGTGGCCGAAGCGCTGGGCCGAGCAGTACGTGCACCGCTGTACCGACGAGGTGTACCGGTGGCTGCGGGGCTTTGGGATTCACTTCTTTCCCGTCGTGCACTGGGTGGAGCGGGGGCTCTACGAACCGGGCAACTCGGTGCCGCGCTTCCACATGGTGTGGGGCACCGGCAAGGAGCTCACGACAACGCTCATCGACGCCCTCCGAAGCCACCGCAATGCCGATCGCCTCACCTGTCGCTTCCGCCACCACGTGACGGACCTGGAGCGAAGCGGCGGGCG
>CAZSBW010000057.1:0-11817 GCA_964604815.1 uncultured Salinivenus sp.
CCTCCCGAACAGATGGGGCTGGTCTCGGTAGAAGCCGCTCTGGTTTTGCCTGTGGCGAAACAACGAGACCGTCGTGATCCGTCGTCTGCTTGTGGGTGTCCTTCTTTTTGGAGGGCTCGGGTTTTTGGTGGACGGGGAGACCGCATGGGCGCAGTCGCCCATCCGCATCGAGGCGAGTGAGACACCGCTCCGGACGGTTCTGAGCTCGGTGCGGGCGCAGACCGCCCTCAATCTCGTTTACGCAGAGCGGCTCGTCGAGGGTCGCTCGGCGTCTTGCACCTATCGCGGGTCCGATCACGAGGAAGTGCTGCGATGCGTGCTGCAGGGCACGGGACTGCGGGCCGAGCGCGTGCGACGCCGGCAGTACGTGCTCGTCGAGGCTTCGGCAACGACCGAGGAGGAAGCGGAGCAACGGGTATCGCTTACCGGCCGCGTCGTCGACGAGGAGACGGGCGAGCGACTTCCCGGAGCGCACGTGTACCTCACGTCCCTGAAGGCGGGTACCACGACCAACGCGGATGGCTACTTCGTTTTCTCTTCTCTGCCGCCCGGGTCGTACGACGTCCGAATCTCATATCTCGGCCACGAGACCCAAGACACAACGCTCGTTGCGGGGCAGGGACCTGCTGAGGTGATGCTGGCGCCCGCAACCATTGAGTCGGAGGGCATTCTCGTGGCGGCTGGATCGACGAAGGCCGAGCGGGAAACGCAACTGCCGGGCATGACGGCAGTGGCCCTCGACCGGCTCGACCAGCTCCCCTCGTTCACCGAGCCCGATCTGTTTCAGATGCTGGAGTGGACTCCCGGCATTCGCAAATCTCGCACCCTCAGTGGGGGACTGAGCGTGCGGGGAGGGAACCCCGACCAGAACCTGTACCTGCTCGACGGCGCGCCGGTGTATCACCCGTGGCACGCTTTTAGCCTCATTTCGACCTTCCAGACGGGCACGCTGAAGAGCACGAATCTGTATCGAGGGGGCTTTCCCGTGGAATACGGAGGGCGCCTCTCGGCGGTGGTCGATGCGCAGATGAAGGACGGAAGTCGGAGAGAGCCGACGGCCGTTGCTGGAATCGGGGTGCTCAGCGGCCGCTTTCGCATCGAAGCGCCCCTCGGCTCAAAGACCTCGTTCATGCTGTCGGGCCGACGGTCGTACGTAGACAAGCTCATCGGGCAAACCCATCCGGTAACCGACAATACGGGCCAACAGGACACGCTCCGCACGGGATACTACTTCTACGATACGAGTGCCAAGATCGCGCACCGATTCAACGACGCGCACCGGCTCACGGTGAGCCTGTATCGGGGTCGGGATGATCTGGACCTTCGCCTGCCGTTTGACCTGTCGCTGGACTTCGAGTCATGGCTCCGCCCGGCAGATCTGTTCTTCGAGATTCAGCAAAACTGGGAGAATCAGATCGTAAGCGCTCGGCATCAGTACCTGGCGAACGAGAACCTCTTTCTGACGACGACGGCGTATTATTCGGGCTATCAGGCACAGGAAGGGTCCTTCGTACAGCCGACGACGACCGCCTCGCTGACGTCGGACTATCGCGTGCGACTGTACGATGCGGGTTTGAAGGCGGATGCGGACTATCATTACTCTGTGAGCCACGACCTAAAGGCCGGAATAAAAGTATCAACTCTCCAGTTTGATAGCGCTCTCGAAAATGAGATAAAGCGGTCGGCGGGCGTGGCTCGGCGTCGTGAGCAGTCCAGCTCGCTCGAGGCCGTGCAGGTGGCGGGATACGTGCAGGATGTGTGGAGCCCGACGCCGGATTGGACGCTCCAATCCGGTCTGCGGGGCAGTTATTTCAGTGGAGGAAACCACGTTCGGGTCGCGCCTCGGCTGAGCACGCGCTACACCGTCCATCCGCGCTGGCTCGTGCTTCGAGGGAGCGCCGGCATTCACGTGCAGTACGTGCATCGCTTGCGGGATCGTCACTCCCTCGCGTACGACCTCGTGTCGAGCCGGTGGGTCCCGGCGAGCGAACGCGTGCAGCCCGCCACGGGACTGCAGCTCGGGATGGGCGCGCGTAGCCAGATTCGTCCCGACCTCACGCTCCAGTTTGACGCTTACCTGCGCGGGACGCGCGATCTGCTCGTGCCGTCGGACATCTTTCAGGAAAAGGACGGCATCGAAGGCCCCGGCATTGACGTCGGGGCGCTGCTCGGTCAGTATACGTCGGGCGAAAAGCGTTCTGTGGGCGCAGAATTGAACGCAGAATACAATCGCGGGCCGTGGAACGCGCGGCTCGGCGCTGGGGCAGGACGCACCCTGATCCGGGTCCCGGACCGCCTTCAATCGGGATTGCGGTGGCGCCCGTCAGACCTCGACGTGCCGTTTTCGATGCAGGGCACTCTCGGCTGGAACGGCTCGACCTGGAGCGCAACCGTTGCGGTAGAGTGGCGGAGCGGCTATCCCATTTCGGCCCCGGTTGCCCGGTACAAGGTTGGAGATCCGGTCGAGGAGGAGCCCGTGTCTTACCTCTACCGGCCGCAGGTGAACAACGATCGTCTCGCGCCCTACTTCCGGACGGACGTGACCCTCGGGTATTCGTTTCGGCTGCTCTCCGCCAACTGGACGGCTAAGCTGACGCTCTTCAACACCACGAACCGAGACAATGAACTTAGCCGGACGTATGAGCCGAGCGCCCAAGGCGTCAGCGTGGATTCCCAGCGCGGGCTTCCCATTCTTCCGCTACTGGAGCTCGACATGCGCCTGTGACGCGTCTTCTCGTGTACTGTCTCTCCCGATTCACGCTCTGCTGTGTGTCGACGACGCTCGTTTGAACGTCTCCTCCGCCGTGCTGTGGGGCTCTTTGTGGCCGTAGGGGCTCTGATGGTGCTGGTGCGGTGTGACTGGACGACCGATCCTGTGGAGGGGCAACCCTTCGTCGTCGAGGCGTTTTTGGAAACGGGACGTCCCTTGCCGGCCGTGACCCTGAAGCAGGTGCGCCCTCTCACCTCCACGGGGGACAGTCTTCGGAATGGGGTTTCTGGGGCGGAGGTTACGCTCACGCTCGGGAGCAGCGCCATTTCGTACAGCGAGTCGAAGATCGGACGATACGTGCCGTCCGAAAGCACAGTCGTCCCCCCTCAGGTGTCGTGGCATTTAACGGTAAAGCGGAACGAAACCGAGGCCGGGGCCGGAGGAACCACCAGTCCGCCGATTGTCCTGAACGAAGTGTGTGTGGACGTGCCCGAGGAGCCCGTCCGCGCCGTGCAGGTCGATTCCCTGCGACGCGACTCCCTCGACATACCGGCCGAGGAGGGCTACCTTTATCCCATCGAGGTCACGGTACAGTGGGAGGGAGATCCACCCGCCCCGGAAAACGCGCCGGCGTACTGGGTGCGGACCCAGCTTCGTCCGGACGAGTCGTCGTTCCAGTCCGAGGTCGTCGATTTGTTCCTGGAGCCCGCCGAGATCCGGCGCGAGGATCGGTTTTCTCGGACGGACGGGGCCCAGGAGTGGAAGGGAGTGTATGCTGTACCCGTCGACAGCAGCAACGCCCCCTTGCCCTCGCACAATCTTACCACGTCCGTCGTACGGGGCGACAGCGCGTTCGCATCGTTTGCCCAGACGCGCACCGACCCCGACCGCCGTGAGCCCATTTCGAACGTCGACGGCGCCCTGGGAGTCGCGCACGCCGTCTCGGTGGACTCGCTTACCCGCGTCATCGAGCCGGGCCTTCGGCGGTGTCAGGGCTCGCCTTGAGGGGGGCGGAATCGTCAGGAATCTAACGGGGAGGGGGGCCGTACACAAGCACTGCGACCGCGACCTCTTTTCAGGACGCTTCTTTCTTCATGGCCGACGACGCCGCGAGCGGGACGATTACGGCTCTTGAGCAGCAGTCGAACGACGCCCATCGCACGTCTGTGTTCTTGGACGGCGCATTTGCTTTTGGCGTGCATCAGGATCTCGTCGTGAAGCATGGGCTTCGGGTGGGACGCTCGCTTACGCCCGAGGAGCAACGGGAGATTGAACGGGAAGACCAGTACGTCCGGGCCAAGCAGCGCGCGCTCGATTACCTCGCACACAAGCCTCGAACCGAGGAGGAGGTGCGGCGCAAGCTCCGACGGGAGGACGTGTCCGATCTCGTCATTGAGGACGTGGTGGAGCGTCTCTACGAGTTGAGTTACCTTGATGACGAGGCCTATGCTCACGACTACGTCCGCAACCGATTTGCCAGCAAGAAGTATGGGCCGGTCCGCATCCGGCGCGAGCTGGTGGACCGCGGCATCGATCGGCACACGGCCGAGGCGGCAGTAGATCCTTTTTTCGCCGACAAGGATGTGCGGGCGGTGGCGCGGGGGCACGCCGAAAAGCGGTGGGCGCGCCTGGCCGATGAGGACGACCCGCGTCGACGGAAGCAAAAGCTCTACCGGTATCTGCGCCGCCGCGGCTTTACGTCCAGCACGATTACGCCGCTCCTCGACCAACTGGAACGCGAGAAGGAAGCGCAATAGCGCGCTCTGCCGTCTTTTCTGAACCGTCTCGCTTCTAGGTGTTTGAATCGATCTTCCATGCCCGACCCCTTCAATACGTCGTCTTCGTCCCCGGAGGCATCGCCGCGTAGCGACCGGGGACCTGCGTCTACGGAAAACGACTCGCCGGCGCCTCCCATCGGAACGGCGCCTTCCGACGGACAAGGAGGGCTTCCGTCCCGCGGATCTGCGGACGAGGACCCGTCGGTCTACACGCTCGACCGGATCGTGCGTTTTTTGCTGGGTGTGGCCGTCGTGGCGGCAACGGGATGGGTGCTGTGGTATTTTGCGGGACTCGTACTCTACCTCGTTGTGGGAGGGGTGTTGGCGTATCTGCTTCGCCCCATCGTTGACCGCCTGCAGGCGGCAGGGCTGGGACGAATTGCAGCCATTTTTGCCACGTTCGTGCTTGTGCTCGGAGGGGTGGCCGTGATTGTGACGTCGGTCGTACCGTTCGTCGGGCACCAGGTACAAGAGCTGATGCAGCTCGTGAGCGTCGACATGGTCACTGACGTGGCCTCCTACATTGAAGTGCGGATGCGGCAGGTGGCGCCCCTTGAGGAGGGCGTCATTGTGGAAAACGTCGAACGGATGGCGCAGGGGCTCATGAAAGGAGATCTCGTGGAGGGGGATCAGGTGGCCGACACCGTCAGTTCCGTCGTCACCGTCTTCACGAACATCGTCTACGCTGTCGTTATCATTCCGTTCGTCACGTTTTTCCTGCTGAAAGACGGCCTGCAAATCCGGCGGAGCCTCATGGGGCTCGTGCCCAATCGGTACTTTGAGGTCACGCTGGCCATTCTCGACAAGGTGGAAGGCAACATTGGACGATACTTCCGCGCCTTGCTCGTGCAATGCACGTCGATCGCCGTCGTCGCGTCTGTGTTGCTTTGGATCGTGGGTCTGCAGAATGCCATCGCCATTGGTATATTCACGGGCCTCGCCAACACGATTCCATACTTCGGGCCGTTCTTGGGCTTTTTGTGCGGCGCCCTCGTCGGCATCGCGCAGACCGGCAATTTTGTTCTTGTGCCGTGGGTTGCCCTCGCGATGGTCTTCACCCAACTGGCCGATAACGTGCTGCTGCAGCCGATTATCTTTTCGCGAGCGGCGAAGGCGCACCCGCTCGTCATTCTGTTTGTCGTGCTCATCGGTGCGCAGCTTGGGGGCATCGTGGGTATGCTTGTGGCCATTCCCTTCACTACCACAATCCGCGTTGTGGTCGAGCAACTTCTGTGGAGCCTGCGCAACTATCGCATCATGCGTGCACCCTCGTAACGCCCCTTTCGGGAACGGGCGGCTGATTCTTGATGGGCGCTGAGCGTTCGGACTCACTGGACGTTCGTTTTGTCCCGTCCGCACGGTCATTTCATGACACACCCATACCTTATGTACTTTCGATCAGACCCCGAAGCACACGACGACGACCTGAGCGCTGCCGTGTCTGCCGTGCAGGAGCACGTGGACCGAGCGCCCGAGGTGGCCCTGATTCTGGGCTCGGGGCTCGGTGCGCTGGCGGAGGCAGCCCACGACACGACCGTCGTGGAGGGCGGGGACGTGCCGGAATATCCAGCCTCGACCGTGGAGGGACACCACGGCCGCCTCATCTTCGGGACGCTGGAGGGAACACGCGTCGTCTTTGTGCAGGGACGCGTCCATCTCTACGAAGGATATCCTGTGCAGAAGCTGACAATGCCCGTGCGGCTGGTGCACGCCCTCGGGGCCGAGCGCATGGTTGTCACCAACTCGGCAGGCGGCATCAATCGGACGTTTCGGCCCGGCATGCTCATGTTCATCACCGGTCATCTGAACGCGGCGTACGCGAGTCCGGGCGTTGGCTCCGGGAGGCGTCCTCGGCCGCTGGACGGCAACGCGTCGACCGACCGGCACCGCCCGTACTACGACGCGGCGTGGACGGATCGGGCCGAGGAGGTGGCGCTCGACCTGGGCGTGGAGGTGCAACGGGGCGTGTACGCTTGGATGCTGGGGCCCAGTTACGAGACGAAAGCCGAGGTCCGGGCGCTGGAGCGACTGGGGGCCGACGCCGTAGGCATGAGCACGGTTCCCGAAGTCATTCAGGCACAGATGCTGGGCATGCGGGTCGTGGGCCTTTCGACGATCACGAATCCGGCCGCCGGGCTGGCGGCGGGGGGGCTCGACCACGATGAAGTGCTCGAAGTGGGCCAGCAGGTGCGCGGGGAGTTGAAGACGCTGGTGCGCGGCATCGTGCGCGTCAGCGTTCCGTAGTGTTTGTCGGCAAGCTCCGTTCGGACGCTGTTTGGCGGACGTTCTGTGGCCACCCCGTCGAGTACTCGATCGTGACCATCTAGATGGCCTTGTTCTCAGCGCTGCGACCTCGTGATCTGGTGCATTCACGACAGCCGTCGGAATACTCGGTCATTGCATTCCCAGCGCAAAAATGGCTTCCGCATTCCCCTTTCCAGTAAAATCTTGAGATGCTTTAGAGTGGATCGGTATGTTGGAAGCGTTCGCCCTTTTTTCGACATCCCGTATGGGAATTTCATGACCCGCTTCCCTGCACTTCGCATTTCTCTCCTTCTCGTACTGGGCGTCACGAGCGTCGGGTGGTTGAGCGCGGGCTGCTCGTCGTCGAAGGCGCCATCCTCGACCCAGTCCGCGCCGTCCGGCCCGGCTCTCTCGTTGTTGTACACGACCGCAGACGAGGGCCTCGTTCTTCATGATGCTCGGGTGGACTCGACTCGTACGCTCGTTCCTGGAGCGACGCACCGTGGCGTGCGCGCACGCTCCGCTTCCGGCCGCTACCTTGCATTCAGCTACTCCACGGCCGACTCGGTGCACCTGGCCCTGTTGGATCTCAGGACACAGACGATGCAACCGGTGGACCGCCGCGCGGCCCCGGTGACGTACTCGCTTGCCTGGCATTCTCAAGACGATCGTCTCGCGTTTGCGTACTACGAGCCCGCGCAGTCTGGCACCCGTGGGCCGGGGAACGTATTCGTGGCCACGCCCGACGGTGCCACGCGCGACGTGGGCTGCAGCGCTGCGCGCGAGGTGATGCACTGGCTGCCCGACGGCTCCCTCGCCACCCGCAACGACGAGAAGCTCTACGTGGTGGCGCCCGACGGCTGCGCCACCCAGGCCGCCGCCGATGCGGAACAGATGCACCACGCTGCTTACGCTCCGTCTGGTGACCACCTCGCCTACATTCACCGCGAGCTTACGTACGATGGAGACGCCAACGAGTACACGCCGGACTCTTTGCTCTTCCTGAGTGATGCTCGCGGCCAACGTCCCGAAAAGCTCTTCGGAAGCGAGCGCCGGGTGCGCCATCCCCGCTGGTCGCCCGAAGGGAACGAGCTTGCATTCGATACTCGCGTTGAGGCCTCCGGCCACCGTCAGATCGCCATCTACGCTGCGAACGCGGACCGCACTGTTTACCTGACGCCGCCCAAGGAGGCTACAGCCAACCAGACGAACCCTCGCTGGTCGTCTGCTGCCAGCCACGTCGCCTTTACGCTTCGGCGGCCCTCCGGATCGAAGGCTGCTGTGCGCGTGGAGGGGCAGACCCGCCGCTTTGGGCCGGTGGAGGGGGCCGTGTGGGGCTGGCTCGACGACCGCACTATCGTCGTACCCGGGCCGGACAGCCTTCGTATCCAGTCGATCGGCGGACAAACGCGCTACACGCACCCGGCGCCCGCTGCTCTCATTTATGCTTGGAGCCGTAAGCCCATCTGATACCAGCTGCTGCACACTCAATCGGTCTTTTTGAGTCGAGCATCCTCCGCGTCCGGGAGAAAGAGCGTTTGGTAGAGAGGTTGCCCCTACGCTACTGACTTCGCAGCCGTGATCTTTTTCGTCCATTTTTGGATCCGGCCAAAAATGGGCATCAGGCCAAGGAAGGTGGCAGGATTCTACGAAAAAACTCCCTGCTTTCGATGGAAGACCGATGACATCCCGTGGATAATCTCGCAACTCCACAGAGATTGCCTGCTTCGCTCCGCTATCAGTATGTCGTCGTGCTCGTTGGCGAGGATCCTATTTGTCGTTCTGTTTTCCTCCGGATGTTCGTTGTTTCGTCCCTGGGCCGCTGATCGGGGCCTGCAGGGGACGTACGATCAGGTCTTTCAGGCCACCCTGGAGACGCTGCAGGCCCGCGACGTTCCGATGAAGCGAGTTGATCGAGAGGAGGGGCGCATCGAGACGGGGAAGCGACCGACGAGAGCCTCATCTACGACGACGATCTCGACGCGATCGCCAATCGTGGGCAGGGCATTCAAGCCGAAGGGGAATCATGAAAACGACGTGCCCCGAAAACGCCGGCTCGGATTGGTCGTAGTAGCATACCGAGCTTTTACTCCCGGATAGTCTTTCTCTCCATGTCGACCGACACGGATACCGTTTCGCCGTCTCGCTACCTGGCCCTCGAGCACCTCGAACGGGTGGCTCACGACGATGCGTTCGTGGAGCGGTTGGAGGCGGGGGACGCCGACGCGCGAACGCGGCGTCAGGCCCGCGAACTGGTGGCCGGCGTCACGCGACAGCAGCGCTGGCTCGACTTCGTGCTGGCGGAGGCCTACAACGACGACTACGACTCGATGGAGCCGCGCCTGCGCGAAATTCTACGTCTCGGGCTCTACGAGATGCTGTTTCAGTCTACCCCCACCCGCGCGATCGTCCACCAGTACGTGGAGCTCGCCAAGCAGACCCTGCGCCCCGGCGCCGGGGATCTCGTCAACGCCATCCTCCGCACCATCGACCGGGATCGAGACTGGATCCCGCAGCCCGACACCGGCGACGAGGCCGAGGACCTCGCCGTTCGACACTCGCATCCCACCTGGATGGTGCGACGGTGGCTGGAGCGATTTGGGGCGGAGGAGACCACCGATCTGCTGGAGTGGAACAACCGGCGCCCCATGTACAGTGTGCGCGTCAACCCGGTGCGCACGAGCCGGGACGAGGTGGCCGCCTGGCTCGACGAGCACGACGTGGTCTTTACCGATTCGCCCTACCTCGACGACCACTTTCGCCTGCGACGCCTCCAGCCCCTCGTGCAGGAAGACCTGCTCGACGACGGCCACGTGGCGGTACAGGATGAGAGCGCAGGTCTCGTGGTGCGCCTGCTCGACCCTCAGCCCGGCGAAACGGTGCTCGACGGCTGCGCGGCCCCGGGCGGAAAGACGATGGCAGCAGCAGCTCGGATGGAGGGGGCGGGACACATCCTCGCGATCGACCCCAACGAAGGACGGCTGGAGCAGGTCGCGGAAGCGGCAACCACGCACGGCGTAGACGAAATGGTGGAGACCGAAGCGGTCGACTTGCAGGCCGTGGCCGACCGCTCGGATCCCCCCCAGGCCGACCGTGTACTGCTCGACGTGCCCTGCTCCGGGTTGGGCGTCCTCGCCAAGCGGGCCGACCTCCGCTGGCAGCGCGAGCCGGAGGACCTCGACGATCTTACGGCGCTTCAGGACGAGCTGCTCGACGCAGCGGCCTCGCTCGTGCAGCCGGGCGGTCTTCTCGTCTACAGCACGTGCACCATCGAGCCGGAGGAAAACAAGGCTCGGATTGAGGCCTTTCTCGACCGGCACGAGGACTTTACAATTGAATCGGCAGCGGACTACGTGCCCGACGAGGTGGTGGCCGAATCCGGCTTCCTCACCACGCTTCCGCATCGCCATCGGACGGATGGGGCGTTTGCCGTTCGCCTCCGGCACGTAACATCTTGAGCGTGTCTCCGTCTCATCATTCTACGTTCTCTCTTCACATCGATCTCGTTTGCATGCCTTTTGGGCGAATGGGTCGGCGCGTACTGGTTCTGCTAGTGATTGGAGCACTCGGTGCAGGAGCTGCGCACGGCCAGCGCATTGCCAAGTACGGGGCCGACTTTCTCGCGGGCGGGGTGGACGCCCGGGCCCTGGGGATGGGTGGGGCGTACGTGAGCCTGGCCGACGAGGTGAGCGCGGGCTACTGGAACCCCGCCGGCCTGAGCCACCTCCAGTACCCGGAGATCAACTACATGCACGTCGAACGCTTCTCCGGGGCCGTCTCGTTCGACTACGGGGCCGTGGCGATCCCCGTGACCGAACAGTCCACCGTGGCCCTCTCCGGCTTCCGGAGCGGCGTGAACGACATCGTCAACACCCTGGAGGCCTGGAATCCCGATCGGGGGCAGCCGCTGGGCAGCTACCAGAGCCGCATCACGCGCTTCTCGGCGGCCGACTGGGCCCTCTTCGTGAGCTACAGCCGGCGCCTGAGCGACCGCCTCACGATGGGCGTCAACTTCAAAGGCGTCCGCCGCTCGATCGGGGACTTCGCGGAGGCCTGGGGCTACAGCGTGGACGTGGCGGCCCAGTACCGCGTGGGCCCGTATCGCTTCGGGGCCACGGTCCAGGACGTCTCGACCATGCTCCAAAGCTGGAGCGTCAACCCGGAGGCCTTTGAAGTCAACTGCATCAATCCCGTTGACGGGCAGCCGTTTGACGCGTGTCTGAAGGAGGGTTCTCTCATCGACGACAACGCGGCGCGCTACGACTCGGTGTTCGCTCAGCGTCTTCCGCAGGGAGGCACGTCGCTGGTGCTCCCGGTGGCGCGGCTCGGGTCCGGGGCGGTGTGGCCCGTGGGCAACGGGCATCGGCTCACGGTGGGGCTCGACGTGGACGTGGCGGTGGAGGGACGGCGCGCCTTCGTGCCCAACGTGGGCGACGTGTCGTTTCATCCCCGCCTCGGGGCGGCCTTCCAGTACCGGGGCGTGGCCGAGCTGCGGGCCGGGCTGCAGCGCCTCCAGTACGGCAACGGCATCGGACTGAACGCAGCACCCTCGCTGGGGGCCGGGCTCAACCTCAAACAGGTGTCTCTCGACTTCAGCTTCGGGGATTTCGTGGGCCTCGCGGCGGAGGACCTGGGCTTCTCGTACCGCATCTCGGCGCAGCTGCGGCTGGAACAGCCGGGATTGAAACGGGGAGGAGACGACGAGTAGCGCCTGCGCCGTGCCCCGAAACGGGGGCCGAATGCCTCGTCTTTTCGTCCACACTCTGTGGGTACCGGTTTCACGGGACCTATGCAAATTCTCGATCGCAGGTCATTCCGCACCCCGAGGCAGGCAATCTTGTGCGATTGTGAGATTAAACGCGGTACGCTGCTACACCCCTCGCGGGTCTCGTCTTTCCTGAACGTGGACGTGCATTTTTGTCTCGATACAAAAATACACAAAAAAGATCACGCCAGTGAAGAAACGACCTGGAAATTCCCTCCACGCCACTGAAATTTCTCAAACTCGCTTGGCAATCTGAGATTGCCTTGCTCAAACATGAGAAATTTCGGGCGTTTCGTTTCGGGAATTTCCCGGGCGGTCGT
>CAZSBW010000058.1:0-11455 GCA_964604815.1 uncultured Salinivenus sp.
GTCAAGCACGGCTTCGAGGGCGCCGACGAAACCGGCCACCTTCTCGTCCGGGCGACGCGTACAGACGACACCCTCGTGCTCGAAGTAGCCGACGACGGACCGGGGCTCCCCGAAAACGGCTCGCCCTCAACAAACGGGGCCCCCTCTGACGCAGCAGCGTCCGACGAGGGGATTGGGCTTCAGAACATCGCTGAGCGCCTCGACGGGCTCTACGGTGAGGACGCTGCCCTCGACTTCGAGCGCTCGGAGGACGGCGGACTTCGGGTCGTCATCCACCTCCCCTTCCACGCGCCCGACCCCGACCGAAATCTTCGAACCTCGGGCGTCGTAGCCGAATGAGTACTCCTCCCAAGCACTTCCTCTCTCCATCTCATGCCCGATGCTCCCTCCCTGTCCGTCCTCGTTGTAGACGACGAACGGTACGCCCGCGAGCGGCTGGTCGACCTCCTCGACCCGCGCGACGAGGTGGAGGCCATCGATCGGGCCGATTCCGGCGCCGACGCGATCGACGCCCTCCGCAGCGAGTCGTACGACCTCGTTTTTCTGGACGTGCAGATGCCGGAGCGCACCGGGCTGGAGGTCATCGAAACCATCGGCCCCTCCAACATGCCGCCCACGATCTTCGTCACGGCCTACGACCAGTACGCCCTGAAGGCCTTCGAGTACGCCGCGCTCGACTATCTGCTCAAGCCCTTCGATGACGATCGGTTCGAGGAGGCCTTCCAGCGCGGCCGGGAGATGTGCTCTCTTCAGGAGGCGGAAGCCGTGGCCGATCGCTTCCAGCGCCTCCTCGACGCGTCCGAGGACGACGTGGAAAACGCGGCTGCCTCCGGCCCCGAAGACGAGAACACCCGCGAACGAACGAAAAATGACGACTCGCCTTACCTCGAACGAGTGACCATCGACCTGCCCGGCAAGGTGCGCGTGGTCCCAGTCGAGGAAATTCGCTTCATCACGGCCGAGGATGCCTACGTCAAGATCCACACGGCCGACGAGGCATTTCTGCTCCGCGAACGCATGCACGTCCTGGAGGACCGGCTCGACCCCTCCGACTTTGCACGCATCCACCGTTCGACCATTGTCCGGCTCGACCTCATCGAGACGGTGCTGCACAGCTCCGGCGGCGATTACGCCGTGCGACTCAAAACGGGCGAAAAGCTGGACGTGAGCCGAAGCCGCCGTGAAGATCTGCTCGATCAACTGCAGACGGGCCTCGCGTGAACGCCCCGCCCGTCGAAGATGCATCAGCGCAGACCCGTTCAATCGGCAGACTGTGTATTCGACGGAGCTGACGTGTACTGGTACGTGGAGGACCGTTCTTTCAGCCTTTACGAACCAATTTCCCGACCTGCCATGCCCGCCCCGTTTCAACCGTCCCGCTCTCCGGTGGCTATCCCCCTCCGGGCGTTCGTCCTGAGCATTGTCGTGCTCGGACTCCTTTCGGGCTGCGACCTCTTTGGTAGCGAAAAGAACTCAGACGAGACCCCGAAGCCGCGTTCCCTGACCACGGTCGAGAAACAGGTCGTCGAGACCGACAACCGCTTCGGCCTCAAGCTCCTTCGCTCCACGGTCGAGGCAGAACATGCGGATGCCGGAACGCCGCAAAACGTCTTTCTCTCGCCCCTCAGCGTGTCGATGGCCCTCGGGATGACGCTCAATGGGGCGCGCGGCGAGACGCGAGCGGCAATGGAACGCACACTCGAAAAGCAGGACCTCTCGCCCGCCGAAATCAACGATGCCTATCGGGGTCTCATCGACCTCCTGGAAACCCTCGATCCAAACGTGGACGTCGCGCTCGCCAACTCGATCTGGTACCGCGAGGCACTGCCGGTCCGGCAGGCGTTCATCGACACGAACCGGGTCCACTTCGACGCCGAGGTGGCCGGGCTCGACTTCTCCTCCGCGGAGGCCTCCGACCGCATCAACAGCTGGGTTGACGACGAGACCCGAGGCAACATCGAGACGATTGTACCCGCCTCCATCCCCGACGAGATCGTGATGTACCTCATCAACGCCACCTACTTCAAGGGGGCGTGGCGCACCCAGTTCGACCCGGAAAAGACGGAGGAAGAGGCCTTTCGGCTCGCCGATGGATCGACGATTCAGGTGCCGATGATGACACAGACGGAGGACGTCTATCACCCGTACCTCCGCACCGAGCAGTTTACCGCCGTGGATCTCGCGTACGGGGACAGCCTCTACAGCATGACCCTGCTCCGCCCGAACGAAGGAACCTCCGTGGCGACCCTCGTTGACAGCCTCGACGCGGAGATGTGGACGCGCGTGACCCAGGAAATGAAATCACGCGAGCTCAGCCGCGTGAAGGTGCCGAAGTTTACACTCCGGTACGAGAAAACGCTCGGCGACATTCTCTCAAACCTCGGCATGGACATCGCTTTCGACCCGAAGCGGGCCAACTTCCGCGATATTGCCGATGCATCCCTCTTCATCAGCAAGGTGAAGCACAAAACGTTCCTGCGTGTCAACGAGGAGGGAACGGAGGCAAGCGCGGCCACGTCCGTCGGAGTGGGGGCAACGTCTGTGCCTCCAAGCATTGTTCTCGACCGCCCGTTCGTTCTGGCGATTCGCGAGAACCACTCCGGCACGGTTCTCTTTCTGGGCGTGATCGCCAATCCGAACGAGGGATAAGGCATTGCGGCCCTGGAGATTGCTCCGGCACGGAGGGGACGACGGAGCAGACGGCGAGACGCCAGAAAAGATACCGGACGTCGCTGCTGCGTACGTGGGGGCACTCACGAATTCGGTGGGTGTAGCAGTGCCATGCCACGAGCGACTCCCACGATGCGATGATCTCCAGAAACGCAATGACCGCGGATGAGGAGAGAGGGCGTCAAATACAGTGCGCCCATCCGGATCCGTGCGAGGTCCGGACAGGCGCGAGGATAGAAGGTCGACCGACTACTTACGATGGATCCGGCCGGCGGCGAGCCGGGCGGACTTCATCAGGCTAGGCGTGAGCTCGCTCTCGTTCCTTCTGCTGCTGGGTGGGCCACTCCGTCCCGTGCTCCGGTTCGGGCCAGAGCGTGTGGGCCTCGTCCGATTCCTCCTGAATGAACGGCTCCTGTTCGCTCGGCGACTGCTCCTTCTTGCGCGTGGCTTGCTTGGTAGCATGACTGACCATCACAAGCGCCGGCATCACAATGAGACAGGAAAGAAGAGACCAGATGAGACTGCTGGACCAGAAGGCAGCATTGGCGCTGTCGAACATGGCTCCCCCGAAGCTAACGAGGACCCATACGCCGATGAAAGAACTCAGGGCGAGAATGAGACGACGGACGTTTTTCATAGCGGTTTAGGGGCGAGGGTCAGACGCAAGGGCCTGCTCCCGCCAGTTTGTGAGATGAGTCATGCACGGTCACTTTCAAAATATGGTACTTACGTATAGATAGAACCCTACCGCATTGTTTCATTTTGTACGGATTTCGGCCAAATCGACTCGATATCTGCTTTACAAAAATTGTGCCGGATTAGACCGCTAGCGAGAAACGGATCAGTGAGCTCGATTTCATTTGGCAGCGTGGAGGAGGCTTTCCCTTACACTCGGGAGCAGGGAGAGGCCTCTCAATCCATCTGACGCATGCGTCGCTTTCCTTTTGCGGAACGCTGGTGGGAGTTTCTCAGGCCGACCGACGCAGTAGGAGAGTGCGAAGAAATGCGAGCACTCTACTCCAGAGGCTCCGCTAAGAAGGCGGTCAAATTGTCGACGCGATCCTGGCTGAGAAGCGGCTCCAGGTTCTGAATGATGAGACTGACACAGGTGGCCCGATAGATTAGATCTTCTGCCGGTTCCCCGTCGCGGGCCGTCTGGTGTTGGATCTGGGTGTTCAGCATCGTCCAATGACACTTCACCTCGATGTACTGCGTGGCAAGTCCACGCTCGAGTTCATTTTTCGTCTCGATGTCGAGAAGGGCCCGAAGCATTCGGTTTCGGAGTCCAGACACGTAGGCCCGAACGGCCTTCCGCTCCGAAGGAGCAGCACTCGTCCACTCGTCCAGCACTTCCTCCCACTGCGCGTCGAGCGTTCCCCGAAGGGCCTCCTCGATGCGGCTGTGAAGCGTCTGAACGTGATCGCTGGCATCCACCGTTTCAGTTTGTGTTTCTTCCTGCAAAATATCTACGCTCAAGGGTTTTGGAAATGGCTGCGGAGAGGAAGTTGAGATCCTGACTTAGGCTGTGCCCACCACGATGGTAGTGTGAATGACAGAAATGGGTTCGGTCTCAGATAGGCTCTCCTTCATCATACCGATTTGGTTACATCTTCGATGCTTCTCCTGACGTACGGGTGCCAGGGCGTCGCCCCAGCAGGAGCATTCCGTGTTTTACACAGGTCGGACATCGGACTCGTGGATCGACCTCGGAGGGCGAGCGGTATAGGACATGCAATTTCTGAATGCTCTTCTATGGTCTTTCTTTTGAACGACCCAACGGACCACCCGATGGCTGACGCAATCGATCCGGACTCCTCTCGCGATTCTTCCTCTTCTTCCGACGAGGATTTGCCCGACAAGGAGAGAAGCTGGTACGCTCAACAGTGGAACGTACTCTGTGAGGAACTCGGCACCTCCGACCCCACGGAGGTCCTGGCGCGCGTACAGACGATGAAACGGGAAATGAAACGGGTCCGGGGAGAAGAACAAAGCGACGAGGAGGAGGGACTCGTAACCATTAGCGAGGTGGAGGAGGTCTTTCGGGAGATGAACCAGAAAATGGAAAAGCTGCGTGAGCGCAACACTGCCCTCGTCAAGCGCCTGGAGGAGGAGGACGAGGTGGAAAGCCCCTTCCAGGACCTCCACCAGCAGGCCGAAGAGTTGCTCGACACGGTCGACGCTGCTACGATGGAAGAGGCGCGCGAGCGGATTCAAAAGTTAAACCAGCGGCTCGAAGACCTCTATCAGGAAAAAGAGCAGCTCGCACAGACGGGATTCTCGGACGCCGATGAAGCCGTTGACGAAATTGAACAGCTCCGGGAAGAGCGCGACGCCCTCCGGCGCGAGCGCGACCGCCTTCAGGCCGATCGCAATCGGCTTGAGCAGCAGCTCGATGCAGCCGACGAACCGGGCTCGTCGCCCTCAACCGAGTTGGATGCCTCCCTACAGGAGGCCGCCGTCATCATGCGGGACAAGGTCGGCGTGTCGAGCCCCCCGGAGGCAGAGGCGTTTGTGCAGATCGTCAAGCAGATCCACAATCGCATCCGGAAGCGGGGGGCTGCCCACGACGTTGACGTCGACGAGGACCCGGACGACGCGGTGGGCATGCTCCGCAGCATCACAGAGCATCTCGACGAGTTGCCCGACCCTGAAACGCTCCCGGCGGCGACTGCCAGTGTCCTTGGTGTAAATACAACCTCAGAGGCCCGCACGCTGGCCGACACGATTCGTCGCTTGGGCACTCAGATCGCCGAGCACTACGAAGGAGTAGTCGAACTCGAAAACGTGGATCTGGACACCGACGACGCCTCTACCCTCCTTCGCACCCTTGAGGATCAGCTTCAGGCCGCTCCCGACCCGAACGCGACGACCAACGGTGAGGGCCTTCCTCCCGAAGTCGGTGACATCTTGGGGATCCGTTCCATAGAGGACGCGCGCGAACTCGAGGTTCTCATTGCCGACATGTCAGACCAGATTGAGCGTCTCAACGAGGACTACGAGAAGCTGGACGAGGCCGGGCTGACGGCCGACGAGGCCCTCGCCATGATCGAGAACATGGAAGTCCAACTCGCGGATCTCTACCACGGTTCTGACGCCGGGCAGGCTGTCCCCGCTCCCGCGGCGTCCGGGCATGAAGTGACGCTGGACGATGCCCTTCAGTCCCGAATTGCTCGTCTCACCGACGCCGACTCCGAAACCTTCGACGACATCTCGGAGGTCGTGCGAACGCTTACCGACCGGGTCGACCGGCTCTCCGAGGAACGGGAGATGCTCGCCGAGGCAGGACTCGACGTAAACGAGGCCTTGACCATGATTGAAAGCATGGAGGCCCAACTCAATGACCTGTATCGATTGCATGACGAGGAGACGAAAACGGAAGGAGAGCCGGAAGATGGAGACGTTGCCGACCGGTTGGCTGCCATTGAAGACGTGCTCGGCATCTCTACCCGCGAGGAGGCTGAAGAGCTGTCCCAGATTGCCCGGGAGATGGAAGATCAGCTCACCGTTCTCTACCAGGAGAAAGAAAAGCTCGAGGAGCTCGGGCTGAGCACGATCGAGGATGCAGTGGACATGATCAAAAGCATGGAGGATCAGCTCACTGAGCTCTACGAGGATAAGGCCTCCCTTCTCGACGTCCAGTTCGGAGACACGGAGGATCAGAGCACGTTTCAACAGCTAGAGTTCCTTTACGCCGAACGCGAAAAAATGCAACAGGCCCTCGGCGTCTCCTCTGCCGACGAGATTATCGAAATGGTCGAAGGTCTCAATGCACAGCTCGATGAGCTGTACAAGGGCCGCGACGCGGAGGTCGATCCGGAGGAGCGATATGACGTCCTGCTCTGGGAACCCGACGCGCCTGAGCCCTCCTCGGAGGATTCCGCTCCCGACGAGGCCACTCCCGGCGATTCGGACACGAATCTCACGATGAATAGCATGGAGCACCAGTTGGAATCCCTCTATCGGGAGAAAGAAACGCTTCTTCACCACGGATTCGGGGATGCACAGGAGGCTGTCTCCCAGCTTCAAATGCAGCAGAAGCAGATCGATGCCTTGCAGCGCGAGAATCATACCTACGAGCAGCGATTCGAGCGGCTCCAATCAGAATTTGGAACAGCCCAGGTCTCCCAGATTGTAGAAGTCGTTGAGGCGCTCGAATCGAAGGCCGACGCCTCCCTCCAGGAGTTTCTGGACCTTCCTTCGGAGGCGGCGGACGCGCCCGAGTACGGCCTCGACATCGAGGCTGCCTCCCCGTTCGTGGACAGTGAGACGCTCGACCAGCTCGGTGAGATGAGCTCTTCGGAGCTGGATGACCTCGACGTCGGCGTCGTGTGCCTCAGCAGCGACGGCACGGTCCAGTCCCTCAACGAGGCTGCCTTTCAGCTTCCGGGCTTGCCTTCCGAGAAAGATCGGGCAACCGTCGTTGGAAAAAATTTCTTTTCCGAGTTGGCGCCGAGTACAAACAACAACCTATTCTACGGTCGCTTTCAGGAGGGGCAACGCCAAGGAGAGATGGATGCCCGGTTCCCCTACACGTTTACCAGTCCCGACGAAGGCCCGCAGCCCTTCGCCGTCCACCTCTACCGCAGGTCCGACGGCGAGGCCACCTGGCTGTTGTACCGCCCGACCTGAGACTCGGTGAAGCAACGCGTCCAGTTGACGAGCCCTGACGGCTCAGAGCGGACAAGCTCGCCCGCACGCCTCCTGTGCGCTTCAGCTGAACGTCGCACTCGACGTCCTCCTTTCTCGTTCGTGACGACCGTCGACATGTCTTCTTCCACCGACCTGTATTCTTTTCTTGAGGGGACCGAGTTGACGCCCCGTCCGAAGTCGGACGTTCCCATTTTTGACCCCGACGACACTAACGACACTGGGGAGGCCTCTTCTCTTTCGTTCGAAGAAGACGGCGTCGGCGAACGGCTTCGGCATGCCGACGAAGAGGAACTCAATGAGGCGCCTTTCGGCATCGTTCGGCTCGACGACGAGGGTGTAGTGCAGTTCTACAATCGATACGAATCGGAGCTCAGCGGCATTCCTCCCTCAGAAGCCGTCGGCCAGAACTTTTTCACCCAGTTGGCTCCGTGCAGCAACAATCACCTCTTTCAGGGACGATTCGAAGAAGGCGTTCGGAAGGGGCACATCGACGACCGCTTTGCCTACACCTTTACGTACAAGATGCGCCCGACACTGGTCGACGTACGCCTGTATCGGGACGAAGCGGGCCAGAACTGGATACTGATTCACAAGCGCTAACGTCGCTCCAATCCCTGACGCCAATCTGCCCACCGGTCCCAGCCGTTCCTCCCGTCGCGCTTGGGCACGCCCGGTCCATCACACGTCCGGTCGACTATCCGAAACCTTCCCTGGCTGAAGTGGATCGACCCGAGCGGTCCTGTCAGGCGCGTCGGCCGCACATCCAGGCGCCGAATTGTGGACGAGTGCAGGATCAAGCAGGTTTTGGGGTAGAGTCATTCCGAGCGAGGCGATCTAGATCGCCAAAGCCGAGGCGCTGCGTAGCGAGTGCTCTTGGAGTGAATCTCCCCGAATTCAGGGAAATGAGAATACAAAAGCGACTTCCTCAAATATTTGCTCGCTACGCGGTACCGAGAGAGCTTCCAGCCCCAAAGAGACTGATTGAAAGTGCACGAGGGACTCAGGGAAGTGCGCTCACATTTGCTACGGCTTCCGCTCCCCGCTGCACAGACGATCACGTTCATCCGTGCCGCAAAGAATCGTGCGGCCCACAACGCGGACGTGCTACTCGTGAAACGCTCCGGACCGAGAATCCGGTCTGTACTTCTACAGTAAGGGTGTGTCGTACTTTGTGTAAGACGCGGACTTCAAAGATTTCGGAATTGTTGGACGGCGACGGCCTTGCTCGTCCTCGTTACAGAGACGCGCGTTTTCGCTTTTCTTCCGAATGACGGCGTAGGATCATGGCGTCTCGCTCGTCCTCCTCCTGGCCCAGTTGGCTGGAGTGGGGCATCATCGTGGCGTTCTGGAGTACTTTTGCCCTGCTCGTGGTTGGGCAGGGTGCGTTTGGGGACGAGGCCGCCCAATTCAAATGGAGCGAGGCGGCTGCCGACGTCATCGAATTTGGCCTCTGGACCCTCATTACGCCGCTCGTGTTCCGGTTCGTTGCGGCGTTTCCGGTGGTTGAAGTTATTCCGGAGAATCACGTGACGGCTCTGCGCAACGTGATGCTGCACGTGGGCGCAGTCTTCATAGTCGCTGTCGCCATCGACCTCAGCGAAGACTTGGTCATTGAGCCTCTGGTGTCGGACCCCGATAGCTCAGTCAGTATCCTGGACCAGATCCGGCGCTTCTGGTTTCTCGACGAGCTGCTCATCTACCTCGTCGTGTTAATGACCGGCTTCGCCCGCACCTATTACACGCAGAAGAAAAAGCGACAGGAAGAGGCTGAGCGGCTGGAGGAGCGCGCCCGGTCGCTCGAAACCCAGCTCACGGAGGCTCGTCTGGAGGCGCTTCGCATGCAACTCAATCCCCATTTTCTGTTCAACACGTTGCATGCAGTGAGCACGCTCGTGGACCGCGACCCGGCCGGGGTGCGGCGCATGATTGCGCGCCTCAGTGAGCTGCTCCGTCACGTGCTCGACGAGGAGGCGCCCCAGGAGGTCCCGCTTTGGGAGGAGCTCGATTTTCTGGAGGACTACCTCGAAATTCAGTCCATTCGATTCCAGGGCGACCTCGATGCCCGGATCGACGTCCCCCCGAACATTCGCGACGCGCAGGTGCCGAATCTCATCCTGCAACCCATCGTCGAGAATGCCATCAAGCATGGTGCCAGTCAGGTGCGCGGCACGGGACGCATCGACATTCGGGGACGCCGGGACGAGGACCGCCTCCTCCTCACCGTGGTGGACAACGGCCCCGGCCTGCCCGCTGCCAAGGAGGACGGCCTCGGGTTGCGGAACGTTCGAGCGCGACTGCAGGCCTTGTACGGAGACGACCAGGCCCTGCACCTGTCGTCGACGCCGGAGGAGGGAACCCGAGCCACGCTCGAGCTGCCCTATCACACGGGCACGGCCCTCTACACTGCTGAGGGTAATACGACGCTCACCACCGCCGTCGCCACCCCCGCCGCTGAATGATCTGCCTACCGGGCCGCGGACGGGAGGTACAGCGGTGTCCAGAAACGAATTCACGTATCGGCAAATTGGTTTTCTCGCGCATGTCTTCGTCCAATTCTTCGTCCATTCGCGCCTTGATTGTCGACGACGAGCCGCTGGCCCGCGAGCGGCTCCACGAATTGCTCGATGATCGTCCCGACATCACCATCGTGGACGAAGCGCAGGACGGGCAAGAGGCCGTCGAGGCCCTCCGCGCCCACGATCCCGACCTCGTCTTCCTCGACGTGCAGATGCCCGGCATGAACGGCATTGACGTTGTCGAGGACATCGGCCCCGAGGCGATGCCCGTCACCGTATTCGTGACGGCCTACGACCAGTACGCCATCAAGGCCTTCGACCTTGCTGCCGTCGACTATCTGCTCAAGCCCTTCGACGACGAGCGCTTCGAACAGGCGTTGAATCGGGCGCGCGACCAAATCGTCAGCCGGGATCCCGATGCCATCTCGCGTCGCCTCCTTCAGATGCTGAAGGAGAAGGACCCGTCCCTCCTCGCAGAAGAGACCGAGTCGGACGAGCCGCATCTGGAGCGCATTGCGGTACAGGGACGCGGCAAAGCCCGCATCGTGTCGGTCGACGACGTGACCCACATTACGGCCGACGGCTCCTACGCCGAGCTCCACACCGGCGACGACACACACGTCATTCGCGAACGAATGAAGACGCTCGCCGCCCGCCTCGACCCGAGCGAATTCGTGCGCGTCCATCGGTCGGCCATCGTTCGGCTCGATGAGGTGGAGCTTATTCTGCGCAGCGGCGGGGGCGACTATGCAGTTCGGCTGCACAATGGCACCACACTCAGCGTGAGCCGGGGCCGCATCGAGGAATTACAGGAACGGCTCGG
Organism: uncultured Salinivenus sp.; assembly: GCA_964604815.1. Taxonomy (GTDB): domain Bacteria; phylum Bacteroidota; class Rhodothermia; order Rhodothermales; family Salinibacteraceae; genus Salinibacter. The sequence continues at coordinate 10,660 of CAZSBW010000058.1, forward strand.
GGTAGACGTGGTGCAGCGAGATGACGACGCAACGTAGTCCTCGCTCCTTGCCGTTTCGGGGTCGCCCTTCCGACTTCGAAGTGTATCGTTCCCCTTTCCTTTCGTGTCCGGACCCGGCTCTACCAGTCAGACGTGGCACCGGTAAAGATGTCCTCCCCCGCGCGCTCAAGGGCAAGTTGAGCGGCCTGCTGCTCGCCGTTTAGTCCGGCCTCATTGGGGTCATATTCGGCGGAGCCAGTGAAGGACTGGTCTACCAGTGCGGAGTCTTTGACCTGGTCGTAGTACCGCACCTGAATGCGAATGCTCACGCTGTTGACGGTGGCGCGCTCCCCTCCGCTGACGCCGGTGGGCTCGTTCGTGTACCTCGTGATGCGCGTGCGGAGTACGGCGTCAGCGTTCGTTTCGTTGTTGTCGAGGGACAGGCTCGTGCGCTCCACAAACTGGTCGGTGAGGACCGTTGTGAGATCGCGACCCAGGGTTGGAATTGGGCTGGAGCTATTGTCCTCCGCGATGGGGATGGCGATGGTTTCGAGGTGGGAGGGGATGCTGGCGCCGGTAAAGCCGTAGTAGGCACAGCCGGAAAGGAGGCCTGCCCCTACAACCAGCACTACCAGGACAGAGAGGAGTCCCAGACCAGAACGGCCCGAGGAGGCGGAAAGGCGAGGATGGGGAGAAGGAAGCATCGTGATTACTGATCCGTGCGTAGGTAGGTAAACCACATTCCCGTGGGCGGAAGGAGATCTAGATGCTGGGGATCGAGATCCCCTGAACCGTGGTATGCTACCGGTTGGGATCG
>CAZSBW010000059.1:0-11443 GCA_964604815.1 uncultured Salinivenus sp.
GATGGACATGTTCATCTTGTCGGGCAACTCGCTGGGCACGGTGTGGCCGAAGAGGCGGCGTGTCTCGCTGGCGGCGTAGTAGGCCGTGTCGATGGCTTCCTGCACGTCGCCCTTCGTCTCGAAGAAGGGTTTGCCCATCTCGCGGGTCATCGACCGAGCGATGTCCTCCTTTCGCTCGGTGAGCAGGTCGCCGGCCTTCCGAAGGATGGGGCCGCGTTGGGGGGCCGGCGTGTCTTTCCAGGTGTCAAATGCTTCGACCGCCGCCGCGACGGCTTCGTCCACGTCGGTGGGGCCGGAGTCGGGAAACGTGCCAATAACGTCGCCGGGATTGGCAGGATTGGTGACCTCGAAGGTCTGGCCGGTCGTGGCGTCGGTCCAGTCGCCGTCGATCAAATTGTGAAACGTGTCGGACATAGAGGGGAAAAGAGGGTTTGTGCGAGGGATCGAAAGCCCTTCCAACCTAGCCGTGCGCCGGGGCAAAGTCCAAGCTGTCCGTTGGGATTTGCGGAGAAAAAACGCGTTTGGCTCTGTTCTTCAGTTGGGGGAAGGTGGAGATGTGCGGTGGTTCGGGTAAGGGGCACATTTGTCGGACATTTTCGACGTGTTCGATTGACAAAGCCATTTTGTGAGCGGGTACGTGCTAAGGCGTTGAAGGGGAAGGCATTGCGGGCGTGTGGTTTTCGCATTATAGAAGGGTCTTCCGCATTTCTGTTTCCGTTATTGCAAATGACAAATGTTGTGGCGGGACAGTTCCCCATCGAGAGCATTCTTGCGGGGGAGAGGTAGGCTACGGCAATAGCATCAAATGCTCCCTTCGCCCGAGGGGGGATCGTCCGGTTGCCCACCGTCAAATGAACCAGGCAGGGGCGTTCGTGTACGTGTAGCGGGCGGAGAAAGAAATCTCCTTTACGACGAGAACACCGACATGGCTGCACCCACTCCCACCCTCGATCTCGAACAGCGTCTTTCCGAGCGCGTCCGGTCCACCCCGCCCAGCGGCATTCGGCGGTTTTTCGACATTGCTGCGACGATGGACGACGTGATTTCCCTGGGCATCGGCGAGCCGGACTTCGTGTCGCCGGAGCCGATCGTGGACGCGGGCATCCGTGCGCTCGAGAATGGGCGGACAAGTTATACCTCGAACGCGGGGATGGCGGAGCTTCGCGAGCTGATTTCGGCGGAGTACCACGAGCGATATGATCTCTCGTACGATCCACAGGACGAGATCATCGTGACAGTGGGCTGTAGCGAAGCCATGCAACTGGCAATGCAAGCCCTTCTCGATCCCGGCGACGAAGTGCTCATTCCGGAGCCCTGCTTCGTTTCTTACGGCCCGTCGGTCCGCTTCGCCGGGGGAGAGGTCCAGAATGTGCCCACGTCCGTCGAGAATGACTTTCAGGTGACCGCCGAGGATATTGAACCGCACCTCACCGAGCGGTCGAAGGTGCTCTTCCTCGGCTATCCCAACAACCCAACCGGGGCGGTGCTTCGGCGCGAGACGCTGGAGGGAATCGCCGAGCTCGTGATCGAAAACGATCTGATGGTCGTGTCCGACGAAATCTACGACCAGCTCATTTACGGCACAGCCTATGAGCGCGGCCACGTAAGCGTCCCGTCGGTTCAGGGCCTGCGGGAGCGCACGGTCCTTCTCGGGGGCTTTTCGAAAAACCACGCTATGACGGGCTGGCGCATCGGCTACACGTGCGCGCCGGCGCCGATCCGGCAAGCCATGTACAAGGTGCATCAGTACATGATCATGAGCGCGCCGACGGTGGCCCAGGAAGCCGCGATCGCCGCACTTCGAGAGGGGAGCGAGGACGTAGAACGGATGCGGCAGAGCTACGATCAGCGCCGCCGTGTTATCGTGGACGGACTCAACGACGCGGGCCTGCCGACGTTTGAGCCGGAGGGAGCTTTCTACTGCTTCCCCGACATCACCTCGACGGGACTCACGTCCGAGGAGTTTGCTCAGGCATTACTTGAGGAGGAGAAGGTAGCGTGTGTGCCGGGCGACGCCTTTGGGCCGAGCGGAGAGGGCTATGTGCGGTGTTCGTACGCAACTAGTCTCGACGACATCGAGGAGGCCCTCGATCGCATCCAGCGATTCACGGCCCGGTATCAATAAATTCCGTCCCCAATGGTCACGAAGACCCTCATTACCGCAGTTCTTTCGGTTGGCGCCCACCTTGCGCTGGGCTGGGAGTGGACCATTCTCGCCGGTGTGGTTGGGGGCCTATGGTCTCAACGGCCGTCGGGATGGCTCGTAGGAGCAGGCGGAACCGCTCTCGGCTGGGCCGTTCTTGCGGTCTACACGGCCGTCGTCGCTCCCGATTCCTTCCGTGTTCTGATGGATGTGCTCGGCACCCTCGCCGGAAACATGCCCGGCGAGGCGCTAGTTGTGCTGACAGTTTTGCTGGGTGGCCTCCTCGGCGGTCTTGGCGGCGGCATCGGAACGATGCTCTGTCCGCTCGTCGAGGACCGACTCTCGTCGGACACCTGACTCCTTTTCGCCACTGTGTGCACTCAATCCCAATACACTGACGATGAAACAGTACACCGAGGACGAACTTGCAGAACTAATCGAGCGCGTCGATGCGCTCGGGGGCTATCTTTGACGTAGAGGGTCGTCGCACCACGATTGAGGAACTCAACCGAGAGCGCATGGATCCCGACTTCTGGGACGATCCCGATCACGCGAAAGAGGTTGAGCAGCGCATTGCCCGCGAGCAGGAGTGGGTCGAGGCCTGGGAGGACCTGAAAGAGCGGGCTGAAGATCTTGAAACGCTCCAGCTGCTGGCCGAAGAGGAGGATGAGGATCTCGAAGACGAGATTTTTGCGGAGGCGGAGGCCTTGGAGGAGGAGCTCGACCGTCTCGAATTGCAGAGTCTACTCGACGATCCGGATGACGAGCGCAACGCTATCGTCACGATCAATCCGGGCGCCGGGGGCACCGAGAGCCAGGACTGGGCCGACATGCTCCTGCGCATGTACATGCGGTGGGCCGAGAGCGAGGGGTACGACGTTGAAATGATCGCGCAGCAGCCCGGCGAAGAAGCAGGCATCAAGAGCGCTACGATCAACGTTAAAGGAAAGAACGCCTACGGTCGCCTCAAGAGTGAGTCCGGCGTACACCGCCTCGTGCGCATCTCGCCCTTCGACTCCGACAGCCGGCGTCACACCTCGTTCGCCAGCGTGTTCGTGTATCCGGAGGTCGATGATAGCATCGACATCGATCTCAGTCAGGGGGAGATGGACTTTCAGTCGTTCCGGTCGGGGGGAAAGGGCGGCCAGCACGTGAATAAGGTCGCTACCGGCGTTCGACTGGTGTGGGAGGGCGAGCTCTCAAATGGAGAGGAGGTTGAGATCACGGCCCGATGCACCGAGGAGCGAAGTCAACTCCAGAACCGGAACCGAGCGGAAAAGATGCTCAAGAGCCGGATCTACCAGGCTGAACGCGAAATCCGCGAGCAGAAGAAGGATGAGATCGAGAGCCAGAAGAAGAGCATCGAGTGGGGGAGCCAGATTCGTTCCTACGTCCTCCATCCATACAAGATGGTCAACGATCATAGGACGGAGACTAAAGTCAACGACGCCGAGCGCGTCCTTGACGGGGACATTGATCCGTTCATACAGGCCTACCTCCTGAAGGGCAAGAAGGAACGAGATACGTCACCTGCGTAAACGAGACTCCCCGATTTTCTTCTTCAGCGCACGCGGAGATCTGTGATCAATCTTCGCACTTGGCAGAACCACGAGGCGTTCTCGTAGAAACATCGAGGGAAGGGGGACGTTTTTCTATTCGGTACGAGTCTCGTGCTCAGGTTGCGGAGTGAACGAAGGGTGGCTGCATACGCCGCCCTTTTTTGTTGTATCCTGCCAATTTGAGCACCGAGTTGCACGCTGCACGCGCTCGTCCCGTCCGTCGGGTCGGGCGTTTTTCAACGTGCCCGTTCGATTTGTTTTTTCGGACCAGGGAGCGGACGCTCAAGACTGTGAATCCGACTCAGAAGCGCATCGCGGACAAGGTTCGTGCTCTTACTGAGGAGGTCATTGTCGGGACGAGTTATTTTCTCGTCGACGTAGAGGTGCGCGGACACAAGGGGACCAGGGTCCTTGAAGTCTACATTGATTCAAAAGAGGACTTTGGACACGACGACCTTGCTGTTATTAGTAAAGAAGTTGGTTTTCTACTTGACGTCGAAGACGTTGTAGACGGAAGCTATAAGCTCGAACTGTCTTCCCCGGGGATAAAGCGTCCGCTCACGATGCCACAACAATATCAGAAGAACGTTGGTCGCACCTTACGCGTACGATATCAATCAGGTGACAACGAAGATATCGTCGTTGGGGATTTAACGAGGGCGAATGATGAGGAATTGGAACTGGAATTGGCGTCTGGGGAGCGGCTTGAGCTCTCTTATCAGTCCATCACGCAAGCACGCATCGAGCTACCCTGGTAGCGGTGGACTGACAGATCTGGGTATTTTGTTTTGGTGGACAGTTTTGATCATAGGACGACAGTAATTTTATGCGAAGCGAAGACCTCGTCTCTTCATTCGGGGAGATTGCCCGGGCGAAAGACATTGACCGAGATACCTTGCAGATCATCGTCGAAGACGTTTTCAAGGCGATGCTCCGGAAGCGGTACGGGTCGGACGAAGCGTTTGAGATCATTTTCAATCCGAAGCAAGGAGACATCCAGATTCTCCACATTCAGGAAGTGGTCGGCGACTGGGACCTCGTGGACCCCGTAACGCAGATCAAGGTTTCTGAGGCGAAGGAGATTGACGAGGGATTTGACGTGGGGGACGAGGTCGCCAGTGAGCTCGACATTGGCGACTTTGGTCGTCGGGCGGTGATGACGGCCCGGCAGACTTTTCGGCAGCGGATTCGTGACATCGAAAAGGAACAGGTTTATCAGGAGTACACGGAGCTCATCGGGGAAATTGTGGTAGGGGAGATCTACCAGGTGCGCCGTCATGAGACGCTTTTGATGCACGAGGACACGGAGCTCGTTCTGCCCAAGAACGAGCAAATTCCTGGCGACCATTATCGGAAGGGAAATATGCTCCGCACGGTGGTCAAGGAAGTGCGCCGAGATGCGGGAAGCGATCCGCAGGTTGTGGTCAGCCGCACCTCGCCCGTGTTTATGGAGCGTCTCTTTGAGCTTGAAGTGCCGGAAGTCTATGACGGTCACGTGGAGATCAAGAAGGTGGCTCGGATCCCGGGGGACCGGGCAAAGGTGGCCGTTGCGAGCCACGATGAGAAGGTTGACCCGGTAGGGGCCTGCGTGGGCGTGAACGGGCGTCGCATCCACGAAGTCGTTCGGGAGCTCTCGAACGAAAACATCGACGTGATGGAGTGGACCGACGATCCGAAGGACCTGATCGCCAGAGCGCTCTCCCCGGCTGAGCCCACGAGCGTCACGCTCAATGAGGGATCGGACTCCCCTCGGGCTCGTGTCGAGGTGGCCGGAGACGAGGTAAGTCAGGCCATTGGGAAACGAGGGGTGAACATCAAGCTTGCGTCACGCCTTACGGGGTACGAAATTGACGTATACCGCGAAATCCCTGCGGACGAGGAGGACATCGACATCGAACAGTTCGCGGACGAGCTGAGCGAGGAGACCATTGAGAAGCTCCAGCACATTGGGTGCGACACCGGAAAAGCGGTCCTTGAGCTTTCGGCGGACGCCCTTGCCCGACGAGCGGATCTCGACCGGGAGACGGCCGAGCGTGTGCTCGACATTATCGAAACGGAATTCGAGAAGGGACCCGGCATCATCGAGTCGATTCGAAGCGGTCGGTTTACCGTCGAGTCGGTTCTGGAGCCGGAGGCGTCAGGGGGAGATGGGGCGACGCCTGCCGACGCCACTTCCGCCGAGCCCCTCGATAGCTCCAAGCCCGCGGAGGCCGTGGCTTCGACGGAGGCAGAAACTGAGGCGCCTGCACAAGAGGACTTGGACCGCGAGGATGAGGCAACTGATGGGGAGGATTCTGAGGGAGAGGCCCGGGAGAGCGACGCCGATGCCCCACACGAAGATGAGGAGGAACCGGCGGATCCGACTCCTGAGACGGAGGAGGAGTCAGGTACGGAACCTGTTCGGGAGGAAACCGAAGTAAAATCCTAATCGCTTTACAATTGAACGGCGCGTTCCCCCGTTCCGCAATTGATTGAGCAAAAACACAGTCTTACATGGCGACGACGGAACAAACGACATTTGAAAAGCGGCTCTTTAAAGTGGCCAAGGAACTGAACGTGTCCACCGACCGGGTGGAAGAGTTCCTTGCGGAACAGGGGTATGAGGAGTCCCTCGACGGATCGGGCTTCAACGCTTCTATCGTGAGTGAGGAGGCGTATCTGGTGCTCCGTAATGAGTTTGCCGATGACGCCGAAGCAGCGGCCCGCATCCGTGAACTCCGGTCCGAAAAAGAAGGAGATGGGCGGCAGCGAGACGAGGTTGCCACGCTCGACGAGCAACAGGAGGCCGAGCCCGGATCCACGGAGGAGGACGAAGAACCAGCCGCCGACGCGGACGCCGACGACACGGAAGAGGCGGAAGCCCCTGAAGCTGAGACGACTGTCCCTGAAACAGCCGAAGCGGAGGCAGCCGAGACCGAATCTGCTGACTCCGAACGTGTGGCTGATGAGACGGCCGACGCGGACACCGCCGAGGCCGAGACTATCGACGAGGAGGACGAGATTGCAGACGACGTTTCTGCGGAAGAGGCGGCTGAGGAGCCGGCGACGGAAGCTTCGGAAGCGGAGGCTCCGGAAACAGAGGACGTTCCCCCTGAGGAAGAATCGGTCGATGAGCCTCAAGATTCGACGGTCGAAACCACCGCGACTGACGAGCCGGCAGAAGAGGAAGTGTCCCCCGACGAAGATGGGGCTCTGCCCGAGGACGAGGAAGCTGCCGCGGCCGAAGAGCCGTCTTCTGCTGTAGCTGATGATACGGCTGAGGAGGCTGTCGACGCTCCGGAGAAAGAACCTTCAGAAGGAGAAGCGATCGGGGCCGAGGCCGAAACCGCCGAGGAAGCCGACGCATCTGCCCCCGACGGTGAGGAGGTTGACGCCGACGCTGACGAGGGAGAAGAGGCAGAAGGTACGATCAAAGCCAACCGCTATCGCCTCAGCGGCACGAATGTCGTCGACAAGGTCGACGTCAATCAGGTGCAGCGACCCAAGCGCAAACGAAAACGAAAGCAGAAGGAAGAAGAGGAAAAGAAAAAGGAAAAGGAGGAAAAGCAGAAGAAGCAGAAAAAGCAGAAGAAAAAAGACAAGAAGGGGAAGAAGAAGGACAAAGACGTCGACGAGGAGGACGTCGAGCAGACCATCCAAGAAACCCTGCAGGAGTTGGAGCAGGGCGCGAGCCGCGAGCGTCAGCGTCGCCGAAGGCGCCGTCGCAAACGTCACGAAGAAGAACGGAAGCGGCGTCGGGAGAAGGAAGCCGAGCGTGAGGATGTCGTTCAACTCACTGAATATGTGACTACCGGTGAGCTCGCCAATCTCATGGGTGAGCCTGTCAGCGACGTGATTGACACGCTCTTCGAAGCGGGTATGATGGTGTCAATCAACCAGCGCCTCGACCGGGAAACCATCGAGTTCGTCGTTGACGAGTACGGGATGGAGGCCCAGTTTGTCGATGAGTTTGGGGAGGGTGCGATTGAAATTGAGGAGGACGATCCAGACGATCTTGAGCCGCGTGCTCCGGTCGTGACCGTGATGGGACACGTCGATCACGGTAAGACCTCACTGCTCGACTACATCCGCAATGCGAATGTTGTGGCTGGAGAGGAAGGCGGTATTACGCAGCATATCGGGGCTCACTACGTAGAGCTCACCGACCATGAGGATGCGGCCATTACCTTCCTTGACACGCCGGGCCACGAGGCTTTCACGGCCATGCGTGCTCGCGGCGCCAAGGCCACTGACATTGTCATTCTCGTCGTGGCAGCCGACGATTCGGTGATGCCACAGACGATTGAGGCCATCAACCACGCGCAGGCGGCCGACGTCCCGATTCTGGTTGCCATCAACAAGATGGATAAGCGCGAGGCCGACGCTGAACGTGTTCGTGCCGAACTCGCCGAGCACAACGTCCTCGTCGAGGAGTATGGGGGGGACGTGCAGTCCGCTGAGGTGTCCGCCGAGACCGGCGATGGTATCGACGACCTCCTGGAGAAGGCGGTTCTCCAGTCCGAGATTATGGATCTGGAGGCGAATCCCAATCGTGAAGCCACTGGTGTCATCATCGAGAGCCGCCTGGAGAAGGGGCGTGGAAACGTGATTACCGTTCTCGTTCAGAACGGCACGCTTGAGGTGGGCGATCCCTTCCTGGCGGGCAACCACAGTGGAAGCGTGCGTGCTATGTTTGATGAGCGCGACAACCGCATTGAGGCCGTTGGGCCTTCACAGCCGGCCCTCGTGCTTGGTTGCGATGGCTCACCGGAGGTGGGCGACCAGTTTGTCGTTATGGAGGACGAGGGTGAGGCGCGCGACGTCGCGCAGGAGCGCCAACGCATCCATCGCGAGCAAGAGCTCCGCCGGAAGAGCCAGGTTTCACTCGACCAGGTCAGTCGCCGAATGGCCGAGGGCGAGTTCCACGAACTGAACCTCATCATCAAGGCCGACGTGGGCGGTTCGGTGGAGGCCCTCTCCGACGCCCTCCTCAAGCTGAAGACCGACGAGGTAGCGGTAAACATCATTCACAGCGGCGTAGGCGCGATCTCCGAGAGCGACGTCATGCTCGCTCGCGCCTCCGACGCCATCATCCTCGGCTTTCAGGTGCGCCCGACCTCCGGTGCCCGCGATGCAGCCGCCCGGGAGGACGTCGACGTTCGCACCTACTCGGTCATCTACCAGGCCATCGAAGACGTGCGCGATGCCCTCGAAGGACTCCTCTCGCCCGAACGCCGGGAGGAAACCAAGGGCTACGCGGAGGTGCGCGATACCTTCAGCGTCCCTGACGTGGGCACCGTCGCCGGCTGCTACGTCACGGAAGGGACGATTGACCGCAATCACCGCATCCGGGTGGTGCGGGATGGCGTCGTCGTTCACGAAGGGGACATTGGGTCCCTCAAGCGATTCGATGAGGACGTGAAGGAGGTCCAGAACGGCTACGAATGCGGCCTTTCCGTCGAAAACTTCGACGACGTGAAGGTCGACGACGACCTCGAATCCTACGTGATAGTCGAGGAGAAGCGCGAACTCGAAGTCTAAGGGACCTGGTTGAGTTCTGCCCGCCGTTCCCGGAGAGGAACCGCCCTAGGTCTCGTAGGAATCGGGTCCTCGTTCCGGTTGATGTCGCTCCCCACGGATCCGGTTCTATCATGAGCATCCACGCCGAACGAGTTGCCGAGCTGGTTCAACGAGAAGTCGCTCGGATTCTTCAGCGCGAGTACGCCGATCAGTTGCAGCCGATGGTTACCATCACGCGAGCCCGTATGACCGGCGACCTGTCTATCGCGTACGTATATGCAAGCGTCATGGGGGACACTTCGGAGGAGCGGGAGGCCACCTTCCGCCAGCTGAAATCCCTGGCTCCCGAGATTCGGGAGAAGCTAGCCTCTCGCATCCGGCATAAGGTGCGAGAGATCCCAGAGCTGAAGTTCTTCCACGACGAGTCGCTGCAAAAAGCCAAGCGGATGGAGAATTTGTTTGATCGCATTCGCGAAGAACGACAGCGACGCGAGGACTCCAACGATTCGCTCGCGGAGTCCGAGTAGCCGAGCCGTTTTCGCCCGTACGCCGGTTCTTCCCCAATCTGGATTACGTCCCGTGCCGCCCAGCGCCGCCCAGCGCGACGTCCCACCGGAACTCGTGTACGAGCGTCCCAATCTACCGGACGCATTTGAGGAGGGGGCTGTGCTGCTCGTTGATAAGCCTGTCGGGCCCACGTCCTTCGACGTTGTCGAGACTGTGCGGGACGGCACGGGCGTACAGAAGGTTGGGCATGCAGGCACCCTGGATCCGTTGGCTGAGGGATTGCTGATTCTTATGGTGGCCCGGCCGGCCACCCGACTGCAGGAGGCCCTCATGCATTTGCCGAAGACCTATGAGGGGACGATGCGGCTCGGCGAGCGAACGCCGTCGCTCGATGCGGAAACCGAAGTCGTTGCGCGCGCCGATGCATCCGACGTCACCCGCGACGACCTGGAGACGATCCGGGACCAGTTCACCGGTACCATCCAACAGGTGCCGCCCATGTACTCCGCCGTCAAAGTAGATGGGGAGCGCCTCTACAAAAAGGCGCGCCGCGGGGAGACCGTTGACCGTCCCCCTCGGGAGGTTCGGATCGATCGCTTCGAACTTATCGAGTGGACACCGCCCGATCTTCAGTTTCGCGTGGAATGCTCAAAGGGCACCTACATTCGTAGCCTGTCGCGGGATGTAGGGGAGGAGGTGCTGGGCGTGGGGGCACACCTCAAGGCGCTTCGTCGCACTGCGATTGGTCCGTACAGCGTGGAATCGGCCTGGCCCCTTGACGCTCTCGAAGAGGCTTTTGCACAGACGAAGACGGACGGTTCATGAAGCGCGAGATTGGCTGGGACGCGATCGAACGGGATGCCCAATCCGTCGTCACGGTTGGGACGTTCGACGGCGTTCATCGGGGACATCAGGCCATCATTGACTACCTGAAGGAGCGTGCCGAGGAGCAGGGCGGACCGAGCACGCTGGTGTCGTTCGATCCCCACCCCCGCTCGGTCGTCCACGGAAACGACGTTCCCCTCCTCACTACGGTCGAAGAGCGAGCGGATTTGCTTGCAGCGCTCGGGATTGATCGGTTCATCGTCATCCCGTTCTCCTCCGAGTTTGCCCAGCTCTCGCCGAAAGACTACGTGGAGGAGGTGCTGGTGGAGACAGTTGGGCTGCAGGAGATCACCGTCGGATACGACCACCGCTTTGGACGGAAGCGGGAAGGAGACGTGGATCTGTTGAGGGAACTCGGTCCGGCCTACGGATTTGCGGTGGACGTCATTCCCCCGCAAGAGGTCGATCAGGACGTTGTGTCGTCCCGGCGAATTCGGGAGCTTCTCCGTGAGGAGGGGGACGCGGAGGCAGCCGCCGAACGGCTTGGCCGCCCGTATCAACTAGGGGGCGTCGTGGCGCGGGGGGAAGGCCGGGGGCGCCAGATCGGCTATCCAACGGCGAATCTCGCCCTTAACAATGCCCGGAAGCTGGTGCCCAGACGGGGGGTGTACGCGACAAAGGTTCGACTTCCGGACGGGGAGTGGCGAGGGGGTATGATGAACATCGGACGGCGCCCCACCTTCGAGGAAATGGACGTGACCGTCGAGGTTCATCTCTTTGATTTCGAAGGGGATCTCTACGGAGAGCGTCTTTCTGTTCAGTTCCTGCGAAGATTGCGAGACGAGCAAAAATTTGACTCAGCCGACGCGCTCGCCATGCAACTTTCGGAAGACGAACAGCATTGTAGAAC
>CAZSBW010000060.1:0-11407 GCA_964604815.1 uncultured Salinivenus sp.
CCGTGACGCCGAACGGGCCGCGGCGGTAGAGGAAGGGCTCGCCAGCCTCGGCGTCCTAGCAATAGAATCCTATCGAACCCGCACGAGCTTGCGGGTTCGCTGCTTGCCCTCGGCCCGCACACGGACGACGTAGATTCCGCTGGCGACCGTGGTCCCGTCCTCGGCCTCTCCGTTCCAGGAGAGCTGATGGGAACCCGCCTCTCGCGGGGCGTCGACGAGCGTGGCGACGCGGCGACCGAGCAGATCGTAGACGACCGCTCGCACCTCGGCAGCCTCCGGCAGCGCGTACGAGATGGAGGTCGCAATCTGAAAGGGATTGGGGTGGGGCTCCCCGAGCGTGAGCGTCTCCGGGCGGTCCCTGCCGGTGCGCCCGTTCGTCACGAAGGCATCCGTCCCCACCCGAAGCGTAAAGGCGATCTCGTCTCCTTCGGTCTCCACTGAGACTGTCGACTGCTCGTGAAGGTCGTACCGCCGGCCCGCAGCCTCGTGCACCAGAACCGCTCGGTCCCACGGAAGCGCATCGAGCCCGCTCGCCCGGATCTGCACGGACGCGTCCGGCTCGGCCTCAAGTGTCAGATCGAATGCCTGTCCGGGTCCTGCCGGGGGACGCGCCTCTTCGGCCAGATGGGCGCGGCGGGGCGCGGGATCGTCAGTCGGCGCCTCAAACACGAGTCGAATGGGATCGAACCGGACGGTGGGAGCAACCTGGTCGTACGCGTCGAGCCCCTCGCGCGCATCGGACCGTAGCTGCGCCCGCGCTGCGGCCCGACGCGAATCCTGAACGGCAGTCAGCGCGAGGGTCGAGGCAGCGTGCTCCGACGCCCCCTTATCGCGCACGGACGCCGGAGGAGCCCCCGGATAGGGAATGCGAAGCGAGTCGAGCCCCGTCCGATTGAGAAAGTAGTAGGCTTCTCCACGCTGCCCCGATCGAAACAGAACCGTTCGCTCGAACCCCTGCCTGAACTGCCAGAGCGCCTGCAAGGTGTCCTCGTGCGCCGCATCGACAGCCCGCCACTGCACGGTCTTGCCCAGTGGATTGGAGATGATATTCCACCCGTCGTGCAGGTCAATGACGGTCATCGAATCGCCGCGAAGGGCCACCGTCGAGACCGTGTCCCGAACGCTCCAGGACGAGCGCCCGAGCAGCCAAAATCCGCGTCCCGGGCGAAAGTTGAAGGTCTCCGATCCGTCGAACCGCACGAAGGGGTCCTCCGCCGCCCCGCTGTCCCAGAGCGCCATCCAGTCGGTGCCCGGCTCCCCCTCCGCCACGGAGCCGATGGACCGGTCAACGGTCCCCGGCATCGATACGAGACGATACTCCTCAGCCCGAAAATCCCCACTGAAGGACCGCTGTACGTTCACAGAGAGGCGATCGGGATAGTAGAAAACGGCATTGGACGCAGAGAGGCGACTCTCGTTGTCCTCCTCATCCACAGCTGCAACTCGGTAGTAGACTGTTCCGCCCGTCTCCAGGGTGTCCGTGTACCGGACCTGCTCCGTTCCGCCGCTGTAGACGCGCGTCGCCCCAGTCGAGGACGAAAACGGCGAACGCGCCCGGTACACCCGATAGCCGGCCAGGTCAAATTCGGAATTGGCCGTCCATTGGAGCGTGGGATTGTTTCCCTCCAGTTCTATAGATACCTCTTTGGGGGCCACCGGCTCGGGGAGATCCGGCTGCACCGTGTCCGAGGCAGACAGCAGTCCCGCATTTCCGCTGCTGTCGACGGCGAGCACCCGATAGTGATACACCTCGCCCCCACTGAGCCCCGTGTCGGTGTAGGTGGTGTCGGTAATCGGATCCGGTCCGACGGCCGTGGCGGCCTCGGGCGTGGCGAAGGAATCCGTCGCTCGGTAGAGTCGGTAGCCCGCCCCGTCTGCCGGCATGCGCCCCCTCCACGTCATGCGGGCCGCCTCCTCCCGATAGGTCGTCGCCGTCATGGAATCGGGTGGGGGCGGGGCCCCGAGTCCCCGGTTGAGAAAGGCAACCACGCGATCGTCCCACCAGGCCGTGCCGAGAACGTCCAGGAAGTCATCCCCATCCAGGTCCGCCGCATGCACCCCGATGGCGCCGTTCGCCTGGGTGGTGAGGGGCTCGGGCGCAGCAAAGGCCTCCTCCTGACGAAATCGATTTTCGATCCAGGCAATGGTGTCGTCCCCCCCGGAGGCAAACAACACGTCCGAGTCCCCGTCTCCGTCCAAATCCGCCACGCGCACGTCTTGCCCCTGACTGATGTCTGCAATCGTCTGCGCCGTTCCAAAGGCGCCCCCGCCCTGATTCTCGAACCAGACCACCGCCTCGTCGTGTACCCCGACAACGTCCACGTCGCCGTCGTCGTCGACATCGTCGGCCGCTACCGAGCGGGGGCTGGCCGCCGACTGCGAAAGTACGCGCTGCCCGCCGAAGGTGCCGCCCTTGAACCAGCCAATGGTGCCGTCCTTCTCCGCAGCGAACAAGATGTCCGGCGTCCCCTCGCCGTCGAGATTGGCCGACAGCACCGCCCGCGGCCCATCGACCTCCTCCCCAATCCGGGTGGCGGAGGCAAAGAGGTCGGGGTCGTCTCCCCGCTGATTTTCGTACCACACGAGGCGGTCCCCAAGAAACGCCGCCGCGAGAACGTCGGGGTCCCCGTCCTCGTCGAAGTCCGACACGTACAGGTCGGTGACGCCTTCGAGCTGTCCGTCAATGGTCTTTTTCGGGGCAAATCGAGAGGAGGCATCCGGTCCCTGATTTTCGTACCAGGCAACCGTGTCGTCCCGGTACGCCGCCACGACGACATCTTGATCGCCGTCCCCGTCCACGTCGGCAGTCTCCACAGCCGTCGCCCCAGAGTCCGACGACGTGATCACACGTTGGTCCCCAAAGGTTTCGTCCGGCAGGTTGCGAAACCAGACCACCGAGTGCGCTTCCTGGAGCGCCGCAAGCACGTCCAGACGCCCATCGTTATCGATATCGGCCGTCGTCACGGATCGGGCTCCGTCGGCCTGTCTCGTGAGATCGAAGGGCGTGGTCTGCGCGCGAGCGCCCAGTGCGCCTCCCCACACCAGCCCCAGAATGAGAATCGAGAGCAGGCCCTGTCGCCACTCGTCGGGTACAGCGAGAACGCGCAAGAACGAAACGGTCATTTCTGGAGGAGCGTTCGGAGTCGACATCGAACAAGGGGCCTTCCTCAATAGCTACGGGCGACCGGGATCGGGAATCGGGGTGGCTGTCACCTCCTCGGACATGGGACTCTCCGTTCCACCCTCGCTCACCCCCACAAGGCGATAGTGATAGGTCGTCCCATTCGTCACGGTGCTGTCAAGGTATGCCGCCCGTTCCTTGAGCCCCCCAAGACGCAGCCGAGAATCTCTCTTTTGAATCGAAGACGTATCTCGATAGATGTAGTACCCTGCCCGGTCGGGGGAAACCCCCCCGGGATTCCAATTGAGTCGAATGGCCCCGTCCAACGACGACGCGTCCACTTCATCCGGGGTCGGGATCGACGGCGTCTCCGAGTCGCAGGCGACGAGAAGGAGCCCTCCGGCGAGAAGAACGAGGGCGCGACGCGCGAGGCGCGCGGCCTGGGCAGCAAGCGAATCAATCATGGAAGAAAGCACCGGTTACGGAGTAGCTGTGGAGTCAAACTGAATGGGAGTGTGGAGGCCCGCTTCGAAGCGGACGCCGGTCCACGCCGGGCGGAACTGGACCGCCCCCTTTCCTCACGTGCGTCCAGTCACAACGCACACGGGCTCGATTAGCGGACGACGACCATCTTTTGCGTGTACACCTCATCGTCGACGTGCAGACGACCGAAGTATACGCCGCTCGCCACCCGGCCTCCAGGGGTTCCTTTCGCCCCCCAGTGCTCGCGGTGCCATCCGGCCTCTTTTTTGGCGTCCACCAGCGTCGCGATGCGACGACCAAGCACGTCGTAGACCTCTAGGCGCACCGACGCCTCCTCCGGCACGGCGTACTCGATGGTCGTCTGCGTGCGGAACGGGTTCGGGTAATTGGGACGCAGCGTGGCCTCGGGCGGCACAATGTCCGACCACGCCTCCTCTACGTAGGCCTTCGTTCCAAAGAGGAGGACGAGATCCGTCTGTTCGGCCTCCGGCTCCACCTCGACGCTCTGACGGCGGCGGAGGTCGTAGGTGTGCCCGCTGGCCCGATTGACGAGGCGGACAGCCGTCGCGCCCAGCGCATCAACCTGACGCGCATCGATGCGCACCGGGGTGCCCGGATTCGCCTCGAGCGTCAGGTCCACCGTTTGGCCCTGTGTGCCGGCCGGGCGCGTCTCCCGTGCCAGCATCTGTTTCCGGGCCGCCGACGTGTCGTCAGGGACCGGCATGCGCAGGCGAGCCCCTTCAAAGCGGGCCGGAGGTGCAAACTGGTCCCCAGAATCGAGGCCCTCGGTGCCTTCGGCGTCAACCCCGACGGACGCTCGTGACGTGTAGACGCCCTCCTGATAGGTTGCCAGCACGATGGCACTGTCCGTGAAGGCGGTCGTCTTCTTCTCCGATGCCCGCGTTGACTCGGCCTGGCGGAAGGGGGCGCCCGGATAGGGCACCACAAGCGAATCGAGTCCCGTATCATTCAAGAAGTAGAATGCCTCCCCGGTCTTCGCCGACGGAAACACGCTCATCGGCTCGTAGCGGCCCGAGAAGCGCCAGAGGGCCTGCAGGTCTGCGTCGTTGGTTGCCTCAACGGCCGCCCAGTCGACCTCCTTCTCCAGCGGATTGGAAATAATATTCCATCCCTCGTGCAGGTCCAGTACGGCCACGGTGTCTCCTTGAAGCGAGACGGTGGGCACCCGGTCCTCGACCGTCCAGGACTCGTTGTGCCGGAGCCAATACCCGCGCCCCGGCTGCAACGCAAACCCGTCGGCCTGCTCGACCGAGACAAGCGGATCGTTCGTCGATCCATCGTCCCAGTAGGCGGTCCAGTCCTCGCCGGGCGTGCCGGATACGGTCTCGCCGAGCGCGCGATCCGGGTCGCCCGGCAGCGCCACGAGACGATAGTCCTGCGGGTCTCCTCCGTCGGCAAAGGTGCGCGTCGCTTCCACGTCGAGCTGGAGCGGATAGAGGAACGCTTCCGACACCGTAGACGGATGGCTGCGCAGTCCACCCTCATCCTCCCCCACGAGCCGGTAATAGTATGTCCGGCCGACCTGTGCGGTGCTGTCCACGTACCGCGTGCGGCTCGCTCCCACCGACGCCAGCGGGGCCTCGGTGGTGTCGAGCGCGGCGGTCTCGCCGCGGTAGAGTTCATACCGCTTCACGGCAGAATCCGGAGCGGCCCACCGGACCTCAACGGCCTGGGCCTTCATCGCCGAGGCGGTCACATTAGCAGGCGTCCGCGCGGCTTCTTCATCCGCCTCCACGACCTGCTGCACACGAAAGAGAGAAGGCTCTCCGCCTGCGCCAACGGCCCGGAGGGTATCCGTGTAGGTGTCCGGCTCACGGCCGGCCTCCATCGTGATTTGCACCGTACGCACATTCCCCGCCCCCAGCGGATCCGGGTCGTCGGTCGGCCCTTCCACGACGAGCGCGTCGGACGAGGTCTCAAGGTCATAGCGGAGCGGCTGGTTCCGATAGTTGACGAGGTCTACTTCCATCTGCGCCGTGGCGCCCTCTGTCATCTCGATCGTGTCGGTGGGGGGTTCCCAAACCAGACCGCTGCGCTGGACGGCGAATCGCCACTCCACGTCTTCGGCGAGGGGGTTGCCCACACGATCGGTGAGACTCATCGGGCCGTCCTCGTCGCGCCGCACGGCGCCCCCGTCCGTCGTGTCGGTGTGGACGGTGGCAACGAGCCTCTTGTTCTCGGCCTCCTCCAGGGCGCTCTCGTTTTCGGGCTGCAGGTGAACGACCTGACCGTCGCAGGTAGGCGCAAGCGGGATGACGGCGTCGGCGGAGTCGGCGTAGGCCAGCGTGACGTTCTCATTCGGGCGGAGGGTCGTGCAATCGACGTCCTCGTCGAACGTGAGCGCCACGTCGTCGCCCTTTGCGAGCACGCCGTCGGCAGGCTCAGGCGTTCCGTGCACGCGCGGACGGTCCGTGTCGACCTCCATGCGGATGGGATCGCTCACGTACGCCCCGGTGACGGTGCCCTCCGAATTGACGGTCTTCGTGTAGGCCGCCAGCTCGTAGACGCCGTCCTCCTCGCGGAAGCGGGTGCGCTCAAAGTAATCCCGAATGTCTTCGTAATCACAGCCCTCTTCTTGGTCGCATCCATTTTGCGCCAGCACGTCGGATCGACGGGCCCGCTCGAAGATTTCGGACCAGTCTTCGAGCGCCCCGAGGCCGCGCTCATCCTTCAGTTGCGCACTGTCCTCCAGACGCCCAAAGAGCTCCCGGGCCGCCTCGTCGGAGAAGTAGCGGCCGCGGTCGAGCGTGTCGGCAGCCGTACTGTCAGGAGCAGCTCCCCCGACCGGGCTCTCGCCGGTGCGCTGCTCCTTCGGCACGTCCCTCGCCGGGCGGTAGAAGACCCCGATCTCGGAGACGCGGTGGCCCGTGTCGGTCGTGTCCATCGAGAAGTTCTGGAGGCGCACGTCGATGGAGTCTTCCTTCGTTACCTTGTTGAGGGCAAAGCCGTCGTCCGGCGTCCGGAGATCGATGGGCGAGCTCGGCGGATCGAACTCCACGCTCACGTACATCGTGTCGAGCGTGGGCGAGCGAGCACCGGGGAAAAAGCCGCAGGGAGCGTAGCTCATCACGCCGAGCGAGTCGTAATCGAACGCTTCCACTCCCCGTTCCACCGTCAGCGTGAGGTTACTGGCCGTTTTCGGCTCCACCCAAAACGGCTTTCCGCGGCTGATAGACGCGCCGTTGACCCGCACAATTGCCCCCTTCGGATTCGACTCGTTCAACAGCCGCAGGGCGTACTTCCGCTTCTCGTCCGTCGCGCTGTCGTTGATGAGCCGCGCCCCGAACCGAGCCTTCTCGTCGGCGGGAACCCCCTCCTTGACCGGTGCCCCATTCACCGCGACCTCCGCTTTGTCGCGTCGCGTCGTGAGCAGCTCTCCCTCGTGCTCTTTCCAGTCCGTTCGGTCCTCCTGAAAGGAGGAAAAGTTGTCAAAGGGCTCGCGCCAGGGTTCGTACGGACAGGAGGCCTGCCCCGAGCGCGTGTCGAACACCGGCGTTCCATACTTGGGGTCCTTCTTCACGTCAACGGTGAAGTTATCTCCCCCGTCGCCGTCGCTGAGAACGAATCCCCACAGTGTACTCGTCTCTTCCTCTGTACTGCCGCCGAGTGTGGACGTCGACGTAAATTCTTGCTCGAGCATAAACTGACTCGTCACAGGCTCCTCCGGCCCAAGAACGAGCTCAACGAAAGCTGTAGTTGAAACAAAGCTCGAGAACGACACCTCAGAGGAATGAGACGTCGAATGCTGATACTCGTAGTCCGCCCCTCCGTTGAAGGAGACATTTTCGTTGAGCGAGATGTCTTCGTAGTTGTCGTTTGTGACCGGCTCCGACTCGCTGGCCAGACTGTCGCTATTGTATAAAATGTGATCCCACATCCGAATGGCGGCGTCGTAATCGATGGGGTCCTCGTCGCTGGTTTCCTTCAATTCCCGAAGCGTCGGAATCATTGTGCCTTCGACGTGCCCCCGCGTGTAGGCATACGTCGTCGAGATGGAGTCCGGCTCGAAGGAGGTCGTCTGCGACCGCTGGATGTTGCAGGTGGCCTCCTCTTCGCCCTCTACCTGGAGGACGTCGGAGGTCGAGAACACGAAGTTGACGCCCGCTCCCATAAACACGTCGGCCGGACGCCCAATGGCACTCGGGTCGTCGGAGGTTTCGAGACGCTCGGTCGCCGTCATGCACGTGGAAAGCGTGGTTTCGCTCTCGAAGCCGGTCGAGACAGTTACCCCCGCCGTGACCGTTCCCTCAATTTCGATTCTCTGATACAGCGGCCACCATCCCACTTGCGTCCCCGTACTGAATCCTGCTTTGAAAGCGGCTGTCGTGGTCGACTCAAACCCAAGTCCGCTCATGACCGAGTTACAGACCTCGGCCCCCTCTTCGATGTAGCTAAAGGACTGATCGCCGGGAGGGTCGCGAAGCACCGTGATCGGAAAGTCGACCGGATCGGTGACGAAGCGCGTGCCCTCGCGCGGCCGCGTCCCTTCGGCAATGGCCCACCGGGTCGTCTCGTCGCGCCGAACGCCGGCCTCGGCAATCATCGTGAGCGACTTCTGAAAGGAGCGGTCGACGCCGTTGACGACCCGTCCCTCGATCAGGTTTGGGGTGCGGGCAAACGTGTGATAGTCCGCTTGGCCGGTCGAGTCGGTCGTGAGAGTAACCGGCTCGTCGCCCTTGTCCGGCAGCTCGTCGTAGACGGTCACCTCCGCCGAGTCGGCCGGGCAGAGATTGCCGTCGCCGTAGTCCTCAAAGACTTCGAGCGTGAGGTCGAGCTCCTCGTTGCGCTCCAGGACGGGCACGTCAATGTTGTTGCAGCCCGCGGCTCCGGGCCAGTTCGCCACGCTGGCTTCGATGGGCGCCCGGTAGATCAGCTCCAGGGTCGTGTCGGCACTCTCGGACAGATCGACGGTGTAGGCCCCCTGCCGCTCAAAAAATCGCTCAATGTTGGGCTTCTGGGTGGGATCGGGCACGTCGCGAACGCCCGTCACCTGAACCGTGTATTCCTGAGGCGGCAACTCCTCCTCCAGCATGCCAGTCGAATCGGTCTCGACGGTCTTTTGGAGACATCCGTTCGTCGCCCGAATCTTGACCTCGGCGATGCCGACCGAAAAGCCGCATCCGCCCCGGGCTTCGACCGATAGGGTGTTCGTCGTCTCGTCCGTGAAGTCGACGCCGGTCGTTTCGTCCATGACCTCAACCTCCTGCTGTTCGGGGCTGAACGTGTGCGGAGTGCCCACATTCTCGCCCTCGAGGATCGGGGTAATGGTGTGTTCGCCCGGCAACACGCCCACACTGTAGGCCCCCTCCGTGTCAGTCGTCCCTTCTTTCTCGTCGTCCACCTCCATCTCCACGTTTGGGACGGGACATTCCGTGTCCGCGTACTCGATGGTGCCCGACACCGGAATTTCCGTCTGATCCGTAAACGTGACCTGGTTTTGAACGGGCGTATTCGGATTGATCGCCACCTCGCTGCGCCCAGGCCGAAACGTGTGCGGTTCCTTCTCGGGATCTACGACAAACTCAATTCCGTCCCCGTACCGCAGATTGTTGTGGGTGTAGTTTCCATCCGCGTTGGTTGGGACGCAGGCTTCGAGGGGCGCCCCTTCTTGGGCCGGATGCACGCCGTTCCGATACTCGGCGTAGTACTTGCCCTCCCGACTCACAATGTTGGCCGCCGCCTGCCCGCCCCGCTCGTCGAGCGACCAGTAGGCCCGCAGGCTGTCTTCCTCGCCGGTGAGGGCCCGCGTGCGAAGCGAATCCATCTCCGCCATCGAGCGCACCTCCGCCCAGAGACGCACTTCGTCGATCTGTCCCGCCAAGAAGTTGCCGCGCCCCCCCGCCCCTCGCTCCTGCCCAAGCGTGAAGAGATCACCCTCAGACGGTCCGACCGACGGAGAAAAATTCGCCTGCTCGTTTCCATCGACGTACATCGTTCCGTCCTGTTGCCCCTGATCGATCGTGACGGCCACGTGGTGCCAGGTATTCGGCGCAAACGTAGAGCTGGAGCGCGCGTCCCCCGACGCCCCCCTGTAAATAAATTCCTCCGTGTTGTGATCGTACAGGAAGAGGTTCTTGTCACTTCCCTGAGCGTCACTCTCCTCAAACGCCCAGACCGCATCTTCGTCCCGCCCGTCGGACTCCGGTTTCACCCACGTCTCCAGGGTAAATGTATTCGGGACGTCGCCCCCGAGGTCGTCCGTGATCGTGTGGCCCCCGGACCCGTCGAAGAGGAGCGCCCCGTTCGGGTTCGGAGTGAGGCAAACGTCTACCCCTTCAAACGCACTTCCGTCCTGCTGTTGGACCTGTCCGGCTATGGCCCCGTCCGGCCGACGCCATCCCTGATCGCAGACGCCTCGATCCGTCTCGTAGTCGAGGTCCGAATTGTACGCGGTCACGCAGTACCGGCTCACGTCGCCGGGATCGGCGTCCTCGTCGCGGTAGGTGGTGGCGTCGGACGACAGCGTGGCGATCTGCTGCCCATCCCGATAGACCCGGTAATTGTCTTCGTTCTCGGCCTGATCCGTCCACTCCAGTTCCACGCGGTCGTTGTGATCCCCGTCCGTGGCCGCCACGTTCTGCGGCGCCGCCACGATTTCAAACGTGTAGACGGCCCCCAGCCCAAATGCCTGGGGTGCACCGACGAAGACCGTCCCGCCGCCAAACGCCAGACCCGCCCCGAAGGAGCCTCCGCTGTTCGAGGACAAAACCCGAACGCCTTCGTAACGACCACTTCGGTCTTGCTGAAACAGAAAGGCTCGGTCTCCCGAGGGCGCCCCTACGAGCAGCGTGCCCCCGCTTCCGATCTCAACGGCAGCCCCGAAGGCCGTCCCCGCATCGCCTTCGAGCACCTGCGGGTCACTTCCAATGACGCCTCCGCTCACCTCGTAGACGTACACCCGAGACACCCCGGGCGCCCCTACGATGAGCCCTTCGCTCGTGAGCGCAACGGACTCTCCAAAACCACTCCCACTCAAGCCGGTCGGCATCTGGGTCGAGGCTTCATTCCACGTCACACTGTCCTGCTGCGCGTACAGACGCACCTCGTTGTCCACCGTATTCCCCACCGCGATCGCGCCTCCCATCACGTCCACGCCCCCCCCCGTACTGGTACTGCTTCGCACGTCCGCATCCTGGAAAAGGGAGTCGGAAACCACCTCGATTAAGCTGTCCGTTTCGGTATCGTAGTGTTCGACGCGATCGTCGCCCCCAGAACGATAGGTCGCCGTGACGACTCTCGATGAGTCGACCTCCACTCCGACGACGTTTGAGCTGACACTGCTGAAGAAAAGGTCCTGTGCCTGTCCCCACGTCTCTCCACTTCGATCGAAGCCAAATTGGCTGACGAAAGAGTTTACTCCACTCGCTTTTCGGGACAGATAAAGAGAATCGGGAGACAGAGCGACTCTTCGGGCGAGTGTCTCCCCGCAGAGTGCCCCCTGGAAGGACTGCAGGTTGGACCATTCCCCCTCTTCCCGACGAACGACCCGCACCCCTCCTCGCGGATTTCCGAAAGAACATGCGTCCCACCGTCCCGGCGCTCCAGCAACGAGTTGCGTCTGCCCGTCGATCACGTTGGCCGAAATGGATCGGCCAAGATAACCGCCGCTCAAGACGCCTCTAGTAATCGGGTCAGTGAGCGCGACTTCGTCTCCCCCCACAGTGGTGGTCCCACCGTCCGTACGGGTCCCTTCGTCGCAGACCCGTTCGGACATGCCCGCTTCCCTGCTCATCGACTTCACGCAATACCGGGCGGAGGCCCCCGGGTCGATGCTCTTGTCGG
>CAZSBW010000061.1:0-11308 GCA_964604815.1 uncultured Salinivenus sp.
ATGTCACGCTTCACGTATCACGTTTCACGCAGTCGGAGGCACTCAGGGCCGATGTGACTGCCTCATCCTGAATTTGGCAACTGATTTCCCCCATGCAGACCACTTCCCCCACCTCCACGCTCCTCGGCGACCGCTCCCCGGCGGACTTCCTCGACACCTACTGGCAGAAGAAACCGCTCGTTGTTCGCGACGCCCTGCCGGACTTTCGCTCGCCGCTGTCCCCCAATGAGCTGGCCGGGCTCGCCTGCGAAGACGGCGTCGAGAGCCGGCTCATCCTCAAGCAGGACGGGGAGTACCCGTGGGAGCTGCGCCACGGCCCGTTCGAGCAGGAGGCGTTTCTCGACCTGCCCGAGACGCACTGGACGGTGCTCGTGCAGGAGGTAGACCGGCTGATTCCGGAGGTTGGGGTCTTGCTCGATCACTTCCGCTTCCTGCCGGACTGGCGGATCGACGACGTGATGGTGAGCTATGCGCCGACGCACGGCACGGTGGGGCCGCACCTCGACAACTACGACGTCTTCCTGCTCCAGGGCCTCGGTCACCGGCGGTGGCAGATTGGCACGGAGCCGATGGAGACCGAAGAAATCGTGCCCGACCTCGACGTGCGCATCCTCGCAGACTTTGAACCGGACGAGGAGTTCGTCCTTGAGCCGGGCGACTTGCTCTACCTGCCGCCCCGTGTGGCCCACCACGGCATTGCCGAAGACGACGAGTGCATGACGTACTCGATCGGCTTCCGCGCGCCCCGGCACCAGGATCTCGTGGGCAGATTTCTCCAGCACACCATCGAGCAGATGGACCCGGACGCCCGGTACAGCGATCCGGACCTCGACCCGGTGGAGCAGCCCGGGGCGATTCACGAGGCCGCGCGGGCCAAGGTGCACCGGCTCCTGCAGGGCCTCGTGGCGGATACCGTCAACATCGACCGGTGGCTGGGGCAGTACCTCACCGACCCCTCGCGCGACCGGCGGGCCGTGCCGCCCGAGACGCCGGTGTCGGCCTCCGCACTGGCCGACGCGCTGCGAGAGGGCACCGGCCTGCGCCGCGGGCCCGTCTCGAACCTCGCCTTCATTGAGCACGACGACGGCACGGCGACGCTGTTCGTCAACGGTGAGGCCACGTCGCTCGACGCCGACCTCGCCTACGCGGCCCCGCTCGTGACGGGCCGCGAGCGCATTCCGGCCGATGTGCTTACCCCCCACCTCGACGACGACGCGTTCGTCGATCTGCTCGCGTCCCTGGTGAACGAGGGCCTGCTGGAGCTGGACGTACACTGACGCTCGATTCTTGCCGCACGCCTTCCGGAGCAATATGCACCCCCAGTTGGAGAACTACCGGTCCGACTTTCTTTCTCTGAAGGACGAGGCGACGGACCTCGTGGCCGGCGTTGACGAGGACGCACTTCGTCGCCAACCCGACCCGGAGACGTGGTCGGCGGCGCAGGTCTTCGACCACATGAACACTGCCGGATGGCTCCTGCTCAACTCGATGGAGAAGGCCATCCGGACGGCACGGGAAAGCGGTCCCTACGGCGATCCGCCCTTCCGCTATGGCTTCATCAGCCGGTGGTTCGTACGCTCCATGGAGCCCTCCTCCGGCTGGACGTTTACGGCGCCGTCCGTCTTTGAGCCCGAAACGGCAGACACGCTTCATCCAGACGAGACGGTTGAAGAATTTCTCGCTCTGCAAAACCAATTTGCCAGTTGCGTCGTCGACGCCGAGGGGCTCGACTTCCGGCGCCTCCGCATCGCCTCCCCCGCCGTTCCCCTCCTCCGCATCAGCCTCGGGGCCTGGTTTGAGGCCAGCGTCGCTCACCAGCGGCGCCATCTCGAGCAGACAAGGCAGATTCTGGAATCCGTCCCGGCAGCGTGACCGCCCCGCGTGCTGAACGAGCACGCCCCGCTGCATCCACGCTCATTCAGCACAACGTTTCATTCAGGGCACAGAGCCCCTTTCAGGCACTCATGTGCCGGCGGGAGGAGGCTGCGCCGAGGTGGTCGAGGAGATGGTGCGTCACCGTCGCCGGGGCGTCGTGCTGCACCCAGTGGGTGGCCTCTTCCAGAATGGTGAGCCGTCCATCGGTACACAGTGCCGCGCTGGGGGCAGCCATCTGCCGGCTGAGGGCTACGTCCCGGGCGCCCCAGAGGACGATCGTCGGCACCTCGATGGAGGGCGTGTCCGCCTCGCCGCGCAGAGCGCGTCGGGCCGCCGCGCGGTACCAATTCAGCATGCCGCGGAGGCGACCGGGCCGCGCCCACGCCCGTCGGTAGGCAGCCAGATCATTCTCCGTGAACGTGTCAGGTCGGCTGCTCCACCGCAGCATCCAGGCGAGGCCGTGCCCGTCGTTCCGGCCCAGCAGCCACTCGGGCAGTCTCGGGATCTGGAAGAAAAGGGCGTAGAGACTGCGCAGGAATTGGGACGGACTGGTACGCAGGGTGCGCCGGAAGACGCGGGGATGGGGCACGTTGAGAATGCCGAGGTGCCCGAGGCGCTCCGGATGCGTCATCGCCAGCCGCCACGCGACCATCGCGCCCCAGTCGTGGCCGATGACGTGGGCCCGGTCGTGCCCGGCGGCGTCGATGAGGCCGCGCACGTCCGCCGTGAGCCGATCCAGTTCATACGCGGCAATCGAGGGGGGCGCGTCGCTGCGGTTGTAGCCGCGCTGGTCGGGGACGAGGACGCGGTAGCCCGCCTTGGCGAGGGGCGCAATCTGGTGGCGCCAGCCGTACCAGAACTCGGGGAAGCCGTGGAGGAGCACCACGAGCGGCCCGTCGTCGGGACCCGCTGCTCGCACGTGCAGGTGCACCCCCGTCACCTCCACTCGATGCCGGTCGAGAGAAACTGAAATTTGATTCGTTAGGCTCTCCATGCTCAACACGGTTGCACGTTCGACTCACGCTGCTCCGGCGATCGCAGCCCCCGGTCGCACGAACGAGATGCGCTCGCCGGCAAACGACGGCGGCCGCGGGTCGGAGGCGTAGCCGCCCTGTTCGGTGTGTAGCACCATCTCACTCTCTGGGGGGAGCGCCACCGCGGCCTGCGCTTCCAGGTTGACGGCCACGTGGAAGGGCGGGCGGTCAATCCGCAGGCTCGTGTCGGTGGGTGCCTCTACGCTCAGGTCGGCGCCCAGCTTGGGGCGGAGCGCCAGCAGGTCGCGGTAGAGGGCGATGATCCCGTCGTGGGGGAGGCGGCGGGGCTCGTCCCAGTCCAGTACGCTGCGCTCGAAGGTGGCCGGGTCCTGCGGATCCGGCACCTCGCCCGCAAAGCCGGAGAAGCCCTCGAACTCCTCCTTCCGCCCCTCTGTGACCGACGGGCCGAGCTCCTCGTTGTGATCGGTAAAGAACTGGAACGGGCTGGACGCCGCCCACTCCTGGCCCATGAAGAGGAGCGGCACCTCCTGCGCCACGCACAGCAGCGCGGAGAGGGCGCGGTACACCGGCAGCGACACGTCGTCGGTCAATCGGCTGCCGGTGGGCCGGTTGCCCACCTGGTCGTGGTTCTGGATGAACACGACGCACTGCGTGCGGTCGACCGGCTCGGGATCGGTGCCGCGCGGCTCGCCCAGGTAGTCGGAGTGCTCGCCCCGGAAGAACCACCCGTCGCGGAGGGTGGTGGCGATGTTGCCGGCGGTCGTGTCCACGTAGTCCTGGTAGTAGCCCTCGTGGTCCCCCGCCGTCAGGACGCGGCACTGGTGATGCAGGTCGTCGCTCCACACGCCGTCGAGCCCGTAGCCGTCCTCGTCGCGGGGCCGGAGGAGGCGGTTCAGGTTTCTGTGGTCTTCGGCGATCAGGTGACGCTCGAATCCCTCCACGTGCGCGTCCACCGCTGCCGAGAGTTCGGCCAGGAAGTGCGGGTCGCTTTCGTCGTGAAGGGCGTGCGTGGCATCGAGGCGGAGGCCGTCCACGTGGTACTCGCGCAGCCAGTGCAGGGCGTTGTCGACGAAGAAGCGCCGCACGCCCTCGGCGCCGTCGTCGTCAAGGTTGATGGCCGGGCCCCAGGGCGTCTCGTACTTGTCGGTGAGGAAGGGAGCGAAGGCGTTGGCGTACGCGCCGTCGGGGCCGAGGTGGTTGTAGATCACGTCCAGGAGTACGGCGAGGCCGGCCCGGTGGGCCGCGTCCACGAGGCGGCGGAGCGCGTCGGGATCGCCGTAGGCGCGGGACGGGGCAAACCAGGCCGCCGGGTCGTAGCCCCAGTTCCGCTCGCCCGGAAAGTCGTGGACGGGCATGAGCTCGATCGCCGTGACGCCGAGGCCCTTCAAGTACGCCAGTTGCTCCCGCACCGCGTCGTAGGTGCCGGCGGGCGTGAAGGCCCCCACGTGCAATTCGTAGATGACGAGGTCCTCCCGGGCCACCCCCGACCAGTCCTCGTCGCCCCACGTGTAGGAAGCAGGGTCCACCACCTGGGACGGGCCGTGTACGCCCTCCGGCTGGAAGCGAGAGGCCGGGTCGGGGAAAGGGCCGTTGCCGTCGAGGTCGAACCGATAGCGGGTCCCCGGCCCAGCGCCGTCCACGTTGCGTTCGAAATAGCCGTCGCCCACCGCTTCCATCGGACGGGTTCGGTCGTCGAGAACGAGGGACAGAGTGTCGGCCTCGGGGGCCCACACCCGGAAGGTCGTAGACGCGTCATGGGGAAAAGCGCCGTGGAAGGGGAAAGAGGACGACATAGACGGGAATCGAAACGGCGAGGAAAAACGCGTTCGAAGAACCTGTCGGTTCCGGGAATTCAGCGAGCGGAGACCTGCTGCAACGCACGGTCTCGTGTTGATCTGTGAGAGGCGGGCTGACCCGTCGAGAATCTCCCGGCTTTGGGAATTCTGGACCGTGCGCGGTCCTCCTCCCTGTCCGGGAGAGGATCAAGAGTACTCCTGTGCCCGCCCGTAGATGCGGGTCAGCGTCGAGAGGCGCTCTTCGGCCTCGTCGGTGATCTGGTCGGGCGTCACGCGCCACCGCCAGTTGCCGTTCGGCTCGCCCGGATTGTTCATGCGAGCCTCCTCCCCGAGCCCCAGTACGTCCTGCAACGGCATCACCATGCGGTCGGCGACCGACGCCATGAGGTAACGAAGCGCCTGCTTGTGGATCGGCGCGCCCGAGGCGTCGAGGTCGAGATAGTCGCGGGCGTAGGTGCGTGCTTCTTCGAGCGTCAGCTCATTTTCCCACCACCCGACAGTTGTGTTGTTGTCGTGCGTGCCGGAGTAGGCCACCAGGTTCTGGCGGTAGTTGTGGGGAAGGAAGTCGTTGCTCGGGTCGTTCTCGAAGGCGAACTGCAGGACGGCCATGCCGGGAAAGTCGAATTGATCGCGCAGGGCCTCCACTTCGTCGGTGATGACGCCGAGGTCCTCGGCCACGACGGGCAGTTCTCCCAGCTCCTCCTCCAAGGCCTCGAAGAAGGACGCGCCCGGCCCGTCCGTCCAGGTCCCGTTGATCGCCGTCTCCGACTCGGCCGGGATCTCCCAGTAGGCCTCAAAGCCCCGAAAGTGATCGAGCCGCACCAGGTCTACCAGATCGAGCGTTCGGCGCATGCGATCTTTCCACCACTGATAGCCGTTCTCGCGCATCCGATCCCAGCGGTAGATGGGATTGCCCCAGCGCTGCCCCTCCGGACTGAAGTAGTCGGGCGGCACCCCCGCCACCACCGACGGGCTCCCGTCTTCGTCCAGCTGAAAGAGCTCTTGGTGCGCCCAAACGTCGGCGCTGTCGCGCGCCACGTAGATGGGAAGATCGCCGAAGAGGCGGATGTCGCGGGTGTGGCAATATGCCTGCAGCGCCCGCCACTGGCGGTGGAAGAGATACTGCCAGAAGACGTGCATGCGGATGGCCTCGGCGTGCTCCTCGCGGGCCCGTTCAAGCGCCTCCGGATCGCGGCGAACCAGCGGGGCCTCCCATGCCGTCCAGGGCGCGCCGTCGTGTGCATCTTTGAGGGCGGCGTAAAGGGCGTAGTCGTCGAGCCAGGAGGCCTGGCTTGTCAGAAACTGTTCGAGGTCCGCTTCGCTGACTGCCGATTGATCGACCTGGTATTGCTCGAAGGCTTTCCGGAGGACCGCTTTCTTTCGCGTCTCCACGCGCTCGTAGTCGACGTGGTCGTCCGGCAACTCCTTGAGTGGCTCCAAGTCTTCTTCGGTCAGAAGCCCGTATTCCACCAGCGGCTCGGGACTAATGAGAAGCGGATTCCCGGCAAAGGTGGAGGTGGCGGAGTAGGGCGAGGCGCCAAACCCCACCGGGCCGAGCGGCAGCACCTGCCACAGGCGCTGGTTGGTGCGGGTCAAGAAATCGGCGAAACGGAAGGCCGCCGAGCCCAGGTCCCCAATGCCGTAGGGACTGGGAAGCGAAGTGATGTGAAGAAAAATGCCACTAACGCGTCGTGAATCCACAAAGACGGACGGTTGATCGAAAAGAACGAGGTGTTGGTTGAAACGGAGGCTAGACCTCCCACAGCATCAGTCAAACGAAGGGGAGCGGGAATCACAAGAACGAAGGGCAGCGGGCGGTGCAGGAGTTGTGGTCGAGGGCCGCGCCACGGCCTCTGTGTTGCCGATGGGGGCGGTAGTGGATGGACGAGAGAACGTGGATGAACGTGAGAACGGGGGAGAAGGAGCGGTCATTCTGTACAGGGAAAGCTCTGTGACCTCGCGAGAATAATCGCCGGACGCCGCCCAGACGAAGAGTGTCTCGAAGGAACGACAGAAAATCCCTTCGCTTGCCGTGATCTTTTTCGTTCATTTTTGTATCTAGACAAAAATGGACACAAGGCCAAGGAAAGTGGCAGGGTTTTACGTAGGGACTTACGCAAATTCTTACCAGCAGGTCATCCCGCACTCCGATGCAGGCAATCCAGTTTGCCAGGATCTCATTTGGGCTTGCAGCCCATTTTCGGGCAGATTCCGGATCGAGTCCGGAATGACGTGCCCGTTTTGCGTAAGTCCTGACGTAACAGCTCTTCGCTTTCGGTGGAAAACCGATAACATCCCCTGAATAATCTCGCAATCGCACACAGCTTCCCAGATGCGGACTCTCTTCGAAACAGCCAGATCGGCCCGCAAAGATTCTGAATCGAGTTCAGAGTGATCCCCCTTCGTGCAGGGCGCGACCTGGGTCATTTGTCATCTCCGTTCACAGGGAGGCGGAGGCGATCGCCGGCGTCGAGTCGGGTGTTGGGGTCCCCTGTGGCCTCCTCGACGCGGGTGCGGTAGAGGGTTTTGAAGCGCCGGTACAGGCGGTCGAGCTGGGCGTCGGCCTCCTCGGCGGGCAGGTCAATGACCTCCGGATACGCGAAGGTGGCGGCTCCAGCCGTGTCCACAAAGAGCGTCTTGAGACTAAGCCGACGTTGAAAAATCGTCGCGGTGGCGTGGAAGACGTGAAATTTTTCGACGGGAATGATCCACAGGTAGTGCGCAAGCACACCGCGTCGGATGTAAAAGCCGTCGTTCCGGATCGCGTAGTCGTGGTTGCGGTACTGCAGGAGCGTCCATCCCAGAATGAGCGGAACGAGCGTAAACCCCCACCAGGGCAGCGCCGCGCCGTTCGGATGCCACCACCCCGCCGGCCACAAGTAGACGGCGGGCAGCAGTAAGGCCGAGAGAGCCACCGTGTATCGGAAAAACCGGCGGCGAATGGTAATCGGGGACACGTTTCCGAACGCGTCCGGCAGATCGAACGACCGCACGCACTGGGCAAGTTCGAGAATGTCCTCATATTGAGCAAAGGGGGCAATCACGCGGTGGCCCTGCTCGTCAACGTTCATTCCCACGGTTTGCACCTTTAGCTCGTACCAACCGAAGGCCCGCATGAACGGGTTGGTACGCAGGATGAGGGACTGCACCTTTTTGAGCGGAATGGTCCCCTCGGTCACGGTAAACAGCCCATGCCGCTTGCGCAGCTTGTCGCCGTCGAGCCAGAGTTGAAAACTGTAGTACCGGGTGAGATGGATGACAATCCCGCTCACCCATCCGAGAATGCCGGCCGCGACCACGGTGCCGAGCGCGGTGAGCACCGGATTCGCCGCCATCGTGCTGGTAATCTGGTCGATGCGTCCCTGTGAGCGCAGAACGCGCTGGATAATGACCTCAGGATTGACGAGCTCGAGAACCGAAAACATCAGGGCGATGTACAGCAGCGAGAACCGGAAGGCCCCTGACAACAGCACGTGGGAAAGCCCCATCGAAAGTAGCGGCTCCTTCGCCGACGCCTCCGCTTCCCCCGTCGGGTCATCGTCCGCTGCCGACCCGGGCTGAAAAGACCGCACCGCCTGTCGGATCTCACGGGCGCCGTCCAGGCTCACGTATTCGAGCGACCCTTCGGTGGCGGAGCTCCCGGCCGTCTCGATTCGCACCTTTGCCACCCCGAGAAGGCGCGCCACCAGATTCCGCTCGATCTGGACGTTCTGGACCCGTTCGATGGGAATGCTCCGGTTCTGGCGCTTGATCACGCCTTTCTGAATGACGATCTGCTTCGGCGTAATGCGGTAGCTGAACCGCATGTACTGCAGGACGATCGCCGGCAGCGCCACCACCCCGTAGAGCACAGTGAGGACAATGGAAAAGACGTTCTCCGAACTGGGGTTCTGCAGGGTGGGGATCAGGATGAGAAGGAGCGGCGGCAGGCTCGCGCCCACCCGCAGCAGCAGCGTGAAGGGATGCAGGCGCTGGGGTTCGCGCACGGCCCCGAGCGGGGTCGACGCACCCGGGTCGTCGGGCGCCTCAGCCGAACGCGCCGGGGGAGAATCCGCCTCCTCGGGCGACGACGGCGAATCGTTTGCCGTCGGGGGCGTGGACGCATCCGGATTGGCCTCCGGGGACGACGGGGACGACATTACACCGGATCTTCCGTGAGGGGGTCTTCGAGAATGAAGCGTTTGACCTCGTCTCGAATGCGCTCAGCCTCGGTCAGGGGCAGGCCGGGGACGACGACGTCGCTGCTCCGGGACCCGGCCGTGTGGACGACGAGGCGCCCGAGGTCGAACTCGCGCTCAATGAGGTCCTGCGACACGTCCACGTGCTGAATACGACGCAGCGGGACCACCGTTCGCACGTGGTTGAGCACCCCGTGCTCGGTGTACAGCTCTTCGGGGCGCAGGGCAAAGCCCCAGGCGCGGTACCGCAGGTGGGGCCAGACGAGGCCGCCGAGAAGCCCCAGCCCGAGCACCGTGCCCGACAACACCCCGAATGGCAACCACGACCCGGCGTCGAACAGGTGCGTGAGGTCGTAGAAGAGAGCCGGAAGAAAGAGAATAACCGTCAGACCCGCCAGTTTGATTGTCCAGATGGCGCGGATCGAGGCGTCGAGCGAGTGAACCGTGTCCTCCGCCACAATCGCCGAGACGGGCGAGTCCGATGCCGAGTCGGTCATAAACAGCAAAAAGTCCGAACAGGAGCCGAACGGGCCGATTCAGCTGTTTGAACCAGCAGGGGCCTCCGAGGATTCGGGCACACTTTGAGAACGGCGTCAGGATAGCCGCCAAGAATCGGCAGGGCCGTCCGGGAACGTTCGCGCCCCCTCGACGCTTGGGGAGACGACGGCCGCCGAGGCCGGCATTTCGCGTCCTTCTTCTTCCGCAATGGACCCGTAGACCCCGATGATTTCTCCGGTAAGCATTCTCGGCTGTGGATGGCTCGGGCACCCGCTCGGCGTACATCTCGTGGAGCGCGGCGTGGACGTACGGGGCTCCACCACCACCCCCGACAAGCTCGACGTCCTTCGCAGGGCCGGCATCAAGCCCACGCTGCTGACGCTCGATCCGGACCTCTCCGGAGAGGAGCCGGAAGGGCTCTTCGACTCCGCCGTGTTGGTTCTCAACGTACCGCCGCCTCGTGGACACGACGACGTACGACGCGAGCATCGTCGTCAGATCGAGGCCGTCCGCAGCGCGGCCGTGGAGGGGGGCGTCGAGTGGGTTCTCTTTGCCAGCTCCACCGGCGTGTACCCAAACGTGGAGCACACCGTCACGGAGGCCGACTGTCCGCCGGGTCGGCCCGATGCCCTGCCCGGTCCCCGCCGTGCCACCGGCGAGGCCCTGCTCGACGTGGAGCATTTGCTGATGGAGGCCCCCGACTTCGACACCACAATCGTGCGGCTCGGCGGCCTGTACGGCGGCGATCGCAATCCGGCCCGCTTCCTCGCCGGCCGGACCGACGTGGGGCGCCCCGAGGCCCCGGTCAACCTTCTCCACCGCGACGATGCCGTGGGCGTGTTTGCCACCCTCCTCGACCAAAACGTGCGGAACGAGGTGTTCAATGCCTGCGCCGACGAGCATCCTACTCGGAAGGCCTTCTACCGCCGGGCGGCGAACGAAATGGGGCTCGCGCCCCCCACCTTCGACGAGACCGACACCACCACGGGCAAGCGTGTGAGCAACGAGAAACTGAAGCGCCACTGCGACTACGCCTACCAACACCCGGACCCGCTTGCGGATCTGGAAGACGCCTGACGTCCGCACGTTCGTCCGGCCAACCTGTAACAAATCTCCACATTCGGCGCACGTCGTAGTGAGTGCCTTGACTTCCACCGGGGCACCCCCGTTGTTGGAAACCGATCCAAGCTGTACGGGGCGCACTCGCCCAGGCCCGGCCAAGCGCCCGTGAAAGTTCGACTCCTTCTTCGCATTGTCTCATTCCGCTTCTCGCATGGACACTACTCCCCAGACGCTTCCGCTCGTGGATCATGCCCCGGCCACCGAGTCGTTTCGCGAGGCCGTGCTTGAGGGACTTCGAAAGCCGCAGAAGCAAATCTCCTCCAAGTTCCTGTATGACGAACGGGGCTCGAAGCTCTTTGACGAGATCTGTGAACTGGAGGAGTACTACCCGACCCGAACCGAAATTGGCATCATGCAGGATCACGTCGACGCGATGGTTGAGGCCATCGGCCCGCAGGCCCGACTCGTCGAGCTCGGCAGTGGAAGCAGCCTGAAGACCCGCATCCTGCTCGACCACCTGACCGACTTGGCTGTGTACGTCCCAATCGACATCTCGCGTGCTCACCTCGTGCAGGCCGCCGAGGAGATCGCGGCGGACTACCCGGGCGTGCCGGTGCAGCCCCTGTGCGCCGATTACACGTCGACGTTCGACCTGCCGGAGCCGCCCCGGCCCGCAGCGCGAACGGTCGCCTACTACCCTGGATCTACCGTTGGCAACTTCCAGCCCAAGGACGCCCAGGCCTTTCTCGGTCGGATTGCCGATGGGTTGGACGGCGATGCCGGCCTCCTCATCGGCGTCGATCTCAAGAAGGAGGTGGACGTGCTCGAAGCCGCCTACAACGACGCTGAGGGCGTCACGGCCGCGTTCAACAAAAACCTGCTCCGGCGCATGAACCGGGAGCTC
>CAZSBW010000062.1:0-11265 GCA_964604815.1 uncultured Salinivenus sp.
GGTCGAGGTCCGTCTCGGCGCCGTCGTCGGTCACGTACACCTCCCCGTGCTCGTACGGGTTCATCGTGCCTGGGTCCACGTTGATGTACGGGTCGAACTTCTGGATCGTCACGTCGAGCCCGCGGCCCGAGAGCAGGCGCCCGAGCGAGGCGCTGAAGATGCCTTTGCCGAGGGAAGACGTGACGCCGCCGGTGACGAAGATGTACTTGGTCTGCACGGCACAGAAGGGGTTGGGGGCGGAGAGAGCAAGGGACGATCAGATCTAACGACCATTACTCAAGATAGGTGGGCCCGCGGGCCTTTATCAATTCAATTTCACGGCCGCAGGAGGAAACCGGTCGGTGTAATCGGGATTGTGCGTTCTTCGTGCCGTAGATTGGGGACACGAAATCCGAACCGGTCCACGCGTCAATTCGTCAATCGCTGTCCAAGGAGGGTGCTCCTCGATTCAGGGAGGGTCACTACTCCGTATCAGCGTTCTGTTGTCGAAGCCATTTTCGAACGTGGCGCACGAACCGGTCAATGTCGTCGAGACGGTGGAGGTGTGCGTACACCTCTTCCCAGTCCACTCCGAGGTACTGGTGCGCAAGCACGTTCCGAAGTCCGGCCAGCGGGGCCAGCTCCCGGGCGAAGTCCGAGGGCAAAACGCCCAGTTCGCCCTGTCGCTCGATGGCCTCGTAGTAATCCTGCGGCTTGGACGCCCCTTCGAGGGAAATGATGCGATTGCAGATGTCGATGCAGCACTGCGCGACCACTTCCAGATTCCGTTCCACCACGTCCCGCAGATAGGGATCCTCGTCAAACGTCGTCCGGCTCTTCTCCTGAAGAGGACGTAAGCGATTCAAGCGTTCGTTCAGTTCGTCTAAGCGCCGCTCGATACCGCTGAATTCCGTCATCCGCTTCGGGGTCGGTGAGAATCTGCTTGCGCTGCTTCCGGAGGACCGGGAGATAGTCGCCGTACCGTCCCAGCACGTATGCCTCATATTCCACTCGCACGACGCGGCGTTCCTCGTAGACCCGTTCGCCCTGCGCGATCACCCGATAGGCAAGCTCAATGGGGGCCTGATTGAGGAGAACGAGATCCACCGCGCCGGTGTCCAGGGCAGCGCTCATCTCGTGGGCCAGGCGCGCCCGGCAGGCCGTAGGATCGTTGAGGGAAGAGGGATCAATGAGCACGCCCACGTCCACGTCGCTGAGCGGACCGGTCGCTCCGTCCACCTGCGAACCAAAGACGTAGCCCAGCCGCACAGCCTCTTCGGCCGCAAATAGCGTCCCGAGCCGCTCGGCCAGAGTGGGGAGAGGAAAAGTGGACACGGCGAAGTCGCTTCCAAAGAGGGAAGAAACGCAAGCTTGCATCACTTTGAAACCGGCTCCTTTCGGCTTCGATCCTCTCCCTGCACGCGCACAGGCATCGGGGATCCCGAGCGAAGCAGGCTTGAGCGCCCCATCCTGCGAGCGACCCCCCGCAGTCGGGGCCTCAGTCGTCTTCCGAGACGTAGTATTCCAGCATGTCCTTGCCGGTGACAATGCCCACCAGTTCATTGTCCTTGACGACCGGAAGCGAGGAGACCCGATTGTCGAGCAGGATCCGGGACGCCTCCTCGATGGAGGTGTCGGGCGTCGCCGTGATGGGATCGGGCTGCATGATCTCTGAGGCCGGCTGGCTCAGCGTCTTCACGTCGCGATGTTCTTCGCTGTAGGTATCGAGAAACGGGCTGATGGCCTTCAGAACGTCGCGGTCCGAAATGACCCCACAAAGTGTGTCGTCCGCCTCTGTAACCAGGAGATGATTGAACCCTTCTCTTTCAAGAAGTCCGCGAATTTCCATGAGGGCCGTGTCGGGGCGTACGGTCACCACGTTCTGGCTCATGATGGTGTCGACAGTCATAAGTGGCAAGAGGGGTTCGTCGAAAAAGGTGGAAGAGAGCGAGGGACGATCTCATCGGAATGACTCCTTCCCAAAGGAATTGCTTGCGACTGCACCAGCGAGGACGGAGGGGGACTGGGAGCCATCCTGTCCCATAAGAGCCGTCCTGTCCCATAATCTGGTCGAGGCCTGTCGGCTGCCTTCTGCGTCCAGTGTAGTACCCACACCAAAGAGGTGTACCCTCCCGGATGTTCAGGTCTGTTCAATTACCGATACGTGAACGGATTTCTAAAAAACGACTCCGTCTGAAGAGTACACGGTTCCCAGCTCATCGGGGACGTGGGTTACGTGCCTATGCACGGATCAGTAAGAACGCCGGTGGCCGGAAACGCGATGGCGGGGAGAAATCCCCCAACCGTCGTGGGGCACCTGCGCCATCGATCCGTCAGCCAGGCCCCCACAGGGCGACCGAGCACGGCGAAGACGAAAATGACCGTACGCCGTCGACCGACGCTCCGGGGCGGCGCGTCGGCGAAAAGAAGGACGGAGGCGTACGTCCCAGACCGCGAGTGCGGCCTCATCGCGAGCCTTTTCCGGCTTTTGGCCGTGCTCGCCCCGAAAATGAACACAGTGAAGAAAGAGGATTACAGGCCATCCCACAACATCCTACTTGCTCGCTGCTCTTGCTCACTACCAATGACTGACTGGCATCATGACGCACACTGAAGCGGGCCTCACCATTGAGCTGATGCAGGGAAACATCGTGAAGCAAAGCGACGTGGACGCTGTCGTCAATGCGGCCAACGCCCAGCTGCGAACGGGCGGCGGCGTGGCGGGCGCCATTCACAGTGCGGCGGGGCCGGGGCTCACCGAGGAGACGCAACCGCTAGCCCCCATTCAGACCGGCGAGGCCGTCATCACCGGCGGGCACGACCTGCCCAACGACCACGTCATCCACGTGCTCGGGCCCGTCTACGGCCGGGACGAGCCGTCCGATGAGCTGCTGCGGACCGGCTACGAGAACGCCCTGGACCGGGCCGAGGAGAACGACGTGACGAGCATAGCCTTCCCGGCCATCTCGACCGGGGCTTTCGGCTTTCCGATGGATTCCGCTGCGCACATCGCCGTAAAAACGGTTCTCAGCCGCGCGCCCGACCTTGAGTCGGTCGAACTCGTTCGGTTCGTGCTTTTCGATGACGAGGCGTTTGAGGCGCACAAAGAAGCGATGGCGTCGGTGCTGGACGGGACAGCAACGTGACCCGGGTGCGTGTGGACGATCTGCCCAATCCCCTCGGCCCGGCTGCGCTAGTAGTCAGTCAAGCCAAAGATGTCGGGGGCGCCAACCTGGAAACGCTGGTCTGAATGTTGCCTCCAACAGGGGGAATGTCACCAACCGATCAGCGCTCTACCCGACATGGGAAACTTGACGCACCGCTAGTCCGCAGCTTCGAGCGACCGTTCCACCCACGCAGCGAAGGTGTCGTCATCCTCAATGACCCCGTCGGGCACTTCCAGATAGGCCGCTTCCTCGACCCCCGGCGCGCTGTAGGGCTCCGTCCCTGCTTCCACAAAGGTGCTTCGGCTTTCGTCGTCCACACTGAGGTAGAGTCGATCGTCGTCGAGCACGCCGAACTGCCGACCGTCGGCAAACAGGCCCACCGTGCCAAGCATCATGCGGGCTTCTACGTCATCCACGATGCCCCCGACGCGGTCAACGAGCGCTTTCTGAGACGAAGAAAGGAAAGACATAGCAACGCGCGATCTGGACGCGAAAAGGTGCTCACCTGTGCTCATGCAAGAAGCAGACCGACTCGGGGCACCGTTCGGCGCGTCTGCCCTTGCTCGGGTCCGTCGTTTTTTGATCCGTCATTTTGCTTCTATGCACGTCGCGTTCTTGGTTCCCCGCATTCACGAGCGCCCAACCGGCGGAAATATTTACAACCGCCGCATCATTACAGAATTACGGCACCGTGACACTGTCGAGGTCGTCCCCTGGCCTCCCGAGGTAGCGTCGCAGCCGTCCCTCGATCTGCCGGCCGATGCCCAAATCGTGGTCGACAGCCTCCTCGTTCGACACGAGGAGGGCCTCCGCACCCTCCGGACCGCTTACTCGGAAGCCACCTTCGTTCTGCTTGCCCATTACCTCCACTGCATCGACCCGAACGAGCAGGATGCCCCGCAGGCCGCGACCGAGCGCGACGTGCTTTCCCTCTTCGACGGCGTCGTCGCCCCGAGCCGCTACGGCCGACGGGCGCTGACGAGCGAGGGGGTCCCCGCGTCTCGGATCAAAGTCGTTCCCCCTGGACTCGA
Source organism: uncultured Salinivenus sp. (assembly GCA_964604815.1). Taxonomy (GTDB): domain Bacteria; phylum Bacteroidota; class Rhodothermia; order Rhodothermales; family Salinibacteraceae; genus Salinibacter. Next base: position 4,178 of record CAZSBW010000062.1, read on the forward strand.
CGAGGCGTATCGCGCGCCGCTTTCTGAGCAACCGGTCCGCGACCCGCCGGGCCTCCTCACCGTAGCCAACCTGCTCCCCGGGAAGGGCCTCCGTTCGCTCGTCGAGGACCTCGGTGCACTCACGGAGCCGGCGTGGACCTGGACGCTGGTGGGAGATGATGGGCTCGATCCTGACTTTGCCGGCTCCCTGCACGAAAAAATCAATGCGTCCCCCATTGCCGATCGCGTGACGTGTCCCGGGCCCGTTCCCACCGAGGAACTGCGGGCGCACTACGACCGAGCTGACGTGTTCGTCCTGCCCTCCCAATTCGAGACGTGCAGCATGGCCACCCGGGAAGCGATGGCGCGCGGGCTTCCCATCGTGGGCTACGAGGTGGGCGGCCTCCCGGATAACCTCAGCGGCGCTGCCCCCTCTGGCAGCGCTGCGACACCCAGTGACGCTGCGGCACCCAGTGACGCTACGACGCCCAGCGGCGCCCCGGCGGGACGCCTCGTCTCCTCCGACCAACCCGACGCCCTCACAGACGTCCTGCGCGTTCTTCTCACCGATCCGGCGACCCGGGCGCGGATGGGACAAGCGGGCCGCGAGCGCAGCCGGGCGTTTCCGACGTGGGAAGAAGCGGCAGACCGATTCCACTCCGGCCTGCAAGCCCTTCGGCTATCCGATCGGGCACACTGACACGTGAATGGGGGTCTAACAACGATTCCGGCGGAAGGGGCCCACGGTCCCCAGCTCATCGGTGGGTTACGAACCCGTCCACGGATCCGTACTACCGGTTCCAGTTCGAAATGCCTGCTTGCGAAAGGAGAATGCTTCCCTGCACGACTGGACATTCCTCCTCGTAACGTTCTAACATTCAACGCTTTCCCGCTGGAACGCTTAGGGGAACCTCCGCTCATTCGGGAGAATTCCCTTCTCCAGCATTCAGACGTGATCGGGGGGATTCCATGTAATTCCTCCCGCCGGTTTCGGCCGCCGCTTCGCCTTCGACGTGCAACGGAAACGACTGATCGGCAGAGCCCAACCCGCAATGTCTCCTCGCTCCCCGAGTTCGGCTCAAATCGAGCCAATGCTCCGGTTAGACGTGCCTGACTGACATGCTGCGTCGTTGCGGCCGGTGGGGCCCGAACCGGAGACGTCAGGGCGACCCCGGGCCTTGTTCCTCCGTCTCCAGTGAGTCTTCGAGGCCCGTCATCTCCAGACTCAGGCGCCAGAGCCGACCGGCAGCCTTTTCGTCGTAGGCCTCGGGAGAGGGGTTGACAATCTCCGTCTCCTTGAAATACTGGCCCGTCACCTCCTCCACCTCGCGGGAAGCGGCAAGGTAGAGCACGCTCTCGGCGCCCTCCTCGGGGCTTTTGTAGAGCCACGTAAAGAGGCGGGACAGGCGCGAAAGCCAGTCCGTTCCGCTCCAGAGGTCGGTGGCCACCACGCCGGGATGGACGCAGTTGGCCGTGACGCCGGTGTCGCGCAGACGCCGGGCCAGCTCGTGGGTGAACAGGATGTTGGCGAGCTTCGACTGGCCGTAGGCCTGCATCATGCCGTAGCTGTCCTCGGCGTTGAGGTCGTCGAAATCGAGGCTCGTGCCCCGATGGGCCTCGGAGCTGACCGTGATCACCCGAGCTTCGCCCACCCGTCCGGCCGTCTCCTTCAGCAACGGAAGCACGAGGTGCGTAAGAAGGAAGGGGGCGAGATGATTGACGGCAAAGGTGGTTTCGAGGTCGTCGGGGGTTTCTTCGCGGGCAGCCAGAAACACACCGGCGTTATTCACGAGCACGTCGAGGCGGTCGTACTCGGCCCGAAGCGTTTCGCCGAGGCGGTACACCTCTTCCTGCACGGCCAGATCCGCGACGTGCAGGTCCACGGCGTCCTCGTGACTGGGGTGGGCCTTCTGGGCAACGGCCTGAATCTCAGCTTGAGCGTCGCGGCCGCGCTCGGGGCTGCGGCACACCATGACGACGTGGGCCCCGAGGCGAACGAGTCCCTTGGCGGTGGCCTTGCCGATGCCGGAGTTCGCTCCGGTCACCGCACACACCTTCTCCTCCATGTCCTTCAGGTCCGGTCGGTCCTCCATGGGCGCCAACAATCAATGAGAGGAGCCTGTCGGGACGGCTGTCGACAGGAGCACTCACACTTTGATCGTGAGCGCGTTCCGGAAGGCGTTGACGTTTTCGGCGACGGAGCGGTCCCCGCCGAAGATGGCGCTGCCGGCCACCAGCACGTCGGCACCGGCGCGGATGAGCTCCATGGCGTTGTCGGGCTTAACCCCGCCGTCCACCTCCAGGTGGGCATTGGAGCCGAGGGCGTTGAGTTGGCGGCGAAGGTGTTTGATCTTGGACGTGGACTGCGGGATGAAGGACTGCCCGCTGAAGCCGGGATTGACGGACATGACGAGGACCAAGTCCGTCACCGGCAGGATGCCCTCCAGGTGGCCCGGCGGCGTAGCGGGATTGAGGGCCACCCCCACCTCACAGCCGGCCTCCCAAATCTGCTGGGCCATGCGGTGGAGGTGAGGACAGGTTTCGACGTGGACGGTGAGGAGGTCAGCCCCCGCCTCCGCAAAGGCCTCGACGTACTCTTCGGGGTTCTCGATCATGAGGTGCACGTCGAGGCGAGCGTCGTGCTCGCGGGCCACGGGCCGGAGGGCGCGCACCACGTCGGGGCCAATCGTGATGTTGGGGACGAAGTGACCGTCCATCACGTCGACGTGGAGCCACTCGGCCCCGGCGTCGAGGGCCGCGGCGGCGTGATCGGCGTAGCAGCCGGCGTCGGCGGCAATGATCGAGGGAGAGAGCGTGGGCATCTTGGGCGATGGCGGCATGGATAAGGCGGGGCGGCGACGGGGATGCGTGTGTCTTTTAAGTAAAGGAACCGACGCGGTGAACGAAAAGGCTCCGTTCGAGCTTTCGGTGAAAGGTGCGTAACGGGCACTCTCGTCTCGCGTCAATCGCCGGTTGTGCCCCAGCAGAGTAACGCTCTCTGATTGAGGCCGACACGAGTTCACGCTCCTACGTTCGGCGGAGGGGCGACGAAGACGGGCAGCTTGTCCGCTCTCCCCGATCCTCCCACTCCGCAAGGACGCGCGTGCACCGGGGTCCGCAGAAGCCGACGGCCGTGTACAGCCGCACGCACGAAACGAACAGTGCGAATGTGTTCGCGCATCGGTCGTCAGGCCCGATCGTCGAACGCAGTCTCAAGGACCTCTTCTTCGGCGGCTGCCAACTGCTCGTTCTCCCGACGCCAGAACACGAACAGGGTGCCCCCCATGATGAGGGCCAGAAGGACGCTGCCGTACTGCATGACCTTCAGGGCGCTGGCCGAATAGGAATTGGAGTCGGGGTTGAACTGGGCGCAGGCGAGGAAGACCTTGTCGCTCACGGAGCCGATGGTGCCGTTGGAGGCTTCCACGAGGGCCGTGCGCACGTCCCCGGGAGCGGGATCCAGCGTTGTGAAGTATCGGGTAACCGTCCCGGCCCCGCTCAGAAAAATGATGGCAGAGGGGTGGGCAAACTGCTCGGTTCGGTCCGGCAGGCGTCGATACCGAACCCCCACGGAATCGGCCAGGGCCTCGATGGACGGCGCATCGCCCGTCAGGAAGTGCCAGCCGGCCAAGGCGTTCTCCGGTTGGTCGAAGCTCCCCCGGTATCGATCCTGTGCCTTTCGGGCCATCGCCGGGCCCTCGTCGGGATTGATGTCGGCGGTGAGTACCCGAAATTTCTCGCCCGGCGTCCATGACAGGCCGCCGAGTGCGGTGGCGAACTTGCGAAGTTGCACCTTGCAGAGCATCGGGCAGCGGTGGTAGTTTAGCGTCAGAATGACGGGCCGCTCCCCATCGAAGTATTGTTCCAGGCGCACTTTTTCTCCCTGCTCATTTCGAAACGTGAGGCTCTTCGGAATGGTCGTTCCCAGCTTTTGGGTCACCCCAACGTCCTTCAGTTGCTCTCTCGATTGCCCCGATCTCTGAGCGTGGACGGTCGTCGTCCCCACCAGGCTCAAAGCAACCACGAGCATCAGGAGCGCCCATCCTCGCATGCGGAGCCCCTGTTCTGTGCGAAACAGCCCCGACTGAAACCAGCTCTGCACGGCAAGTTTTGCTATGGTCCAATACAACAGCTCGCTTATTTCAACGCGAGGACCACATCGGAGTTTGTGACTGGACGAACATTTCACGGGGGACGCCGACAGGGATGGAAACGGCCGCATCTCGGTTCGTGAAGGGAAGCCGGCCTGCGGTGGCATTCTCATTCCGCTCGCCGGCAGTCTCGATGCGGCGGAGGGCCTGGGCGCCCTCGACACGTTCCCGGTGGCTGAGGCCGAGGCCGCGTACACGTACGACGAGTCCATCGCAATCGGAAGTCTGGCGGTGAATGAGAATCGGTCGTTCGATGCCCTGGTGCACTTTCGATAGGTCTTTTTGGGCCAGAAGCTCTCTTGGTAAAATGTAGCGAGCGAATATGCGAGGATGTCGCTCTTGAACGACCATTTCCGCTGAATTCGGAGAGATTCCTCGACTCTGGCAATCTAAAATGGTGGGCGATAAGTACGCGGCGACGCTGCCCGTGGCGCGCGGCCCGCTCAACCTCAACGAATAGCCCGTTCCCCCTGATTGACGGTCCTTCACTCCGCTGCGGGCGCTCCTTCGTGTCCAAATCTTTCGACGATTATCGAGGGATCGGACCCGGAGGAGTAGTGGGAGATATGAACGGCGCATCTCGCTTCATTCGCATCCTCCGATTCACGTTCTCATGTCTACGGATCTCGCGAACGACGTCCGACAGACTACGACCGAGGCCTACGGCGCGGTCCCCAACCTTTTCAAAGAAACCAATCAGTACACTGGCATCGCAGGCGCCGTTTACGTCGCCGCCGACGCGGCCCTGATGGACGGCAATCTCCGCCCGCGCGAGCAGCAGGTCGTCCTGCTTACGATGGCCCGCTACCACGACAGCTATTACGACGCCGTGGTCCACGCCCGGATGGCCCTCGACGCGGGCCTCTCGCCGGAAACCATCGATCACCTGTTGGCCGGCGAGCCGGTCCCCGACGACCGCATCCGGGCGCTCGTGGAGGCAACCCTCCGCTCGTGCGAGGAGCGCGGCTGGCTTGGGCCGGACACGCTCCGGGACCTGCAGCGACGGGGCGTAGGCCGCGGCGAGCTGTACGAGATTTTTGCCTTCATTGGGCTCAAAACATTTACGAGCTTTACCGCTCACCTGTCGGACCCGGAGGTCGACGAGCCGCTCAAGGAGGTCGAGCAGGCTCTCGATCACCTCCCGGACGAGCCGGAGTCCATCGAGCGGCAACGCCTGTTTGTGGGCTGACACCAATTGCCGAGGTCGATTGTGCACTTTGCTGCGGAGCGCTGGTTGCCGGAAGGCGGTTCGGCTGCCGTCTACGTTCGGCGGGGCAGACGGGGACGGGATGAGAGAATGGAGGCCCCGCCGAGAGGTCTTCGAGACAACGACGCCGGTGTCTCGACGTGGACGATCCCGTTCAGATAAGCGCTCCCAAGCACCCCCTTCCTCCCATTTTCGAATCTACTAATCTTCTTTCGGACCGATGCCTACACAACCAACTGAGCCCTCGTCGACCGATGCTGTCGAGGACGTGAGGGACATGGCCAAGGACTTCTACGGCGGCTTTGTACCCAACCAGATCAAGGTGCTCAACGAGCACAGCCCGGCGGCCGCCCGCATGTACATCACGACGATGGACCTGGTGGAGCAAGGCGAGCTGGACGACCACGAGCGCGAAGCCGTGATTCTCACCGTCTCCCGCTACAACGACTGTCACTACTGCACCCGCACCCACGCCTTCCTGGGACGAGAGGCCGGACTTTCACAGGACGCCATCGAGGCCATCCACCGCGGCGGCCTCCCCGACGACAGCCGGCTGCGCGCCCTCGTGCAGGCCACCCGGCGCCTCCTCGACAAGCACGGCTGGCTCGACGAAGACGACCTCTCGAGCATGCAGTGGGGGGGCGTCGACAAAACCGAACTCTACGAGATCAACACGCTGATCGGCCTCAAGATCTTCAGCAATTACGTCAACCACATCGCCCAGACAGAGGTCGACGATCTCGTGACCGACCATCCCGAAATTCAGGAGATGTGGCCGGTGCTGGGAAAAATGGACTGGTGAGGAAAAGACGAACGGGCATCCCGGACGAACTGCACACTCGGTCCGGACGGGGGAAGCAGGGTCACACTCGGCGTCGATTGGGGAACTGCGACCGCGAAACGGTCACCACCGATTCCGAAAATGGGGACCTTGTTGTGTTGATTGACCGTTCCTCGCTCGGGAAAATTCCTCCCGTTTGGTCCGGGTCGACCGCGGTCCGCTCGCAACGTGTCACTCGCCCCATGAAGAATGTGCCCCCTCGTCCTGTCCCGTCCGTCCTCGTCGTTCTCGGCGTCCTCGCCGTGCTCGTCGGCTGCCAATCCGGAGAGCCACCTCCCACCGATCGCGTCCCCGATTGGGCGCAGGACGCCGTCGTCTACCAGATCTTTCCCGAGCGCTTCGCCAACGGCGACCCCACGAACGACCCCACCCGCGCCGGCCTCACCGCTCCCGACGCCGTGCCTACGTCCTGGCGGGTCTCCGACTGGACCGGCGACTGGTACGAGCAGGGCGAGTGGGAACGAGAAATGGGCGGCTTCTACGAGAGCGTCTTCGACCGCCGCTACGGGGGCGACCTGCAGGGCGTGATCGACCGCCTGCCGTACCTCGACTCGCTCGGCGTCACCGCCCTCTACTTCAACCCCGTCTTCTGGAGCCCCTCCCTCCACAAGTACGACGGCCGCAGCTTTCACCACATTGACCCCCACTTCGGCCCCGACCCCGAGGGCGACAAGCAGCTCATCGCCGAGGAGACGCCCACCGATCCCTCCACCTGGCACGTCACGGCCGCCGACTCGCTTTTCTTCGTCCTCCTGGAAAAGGCGCACGCCCGCGACCTGCGGGTCGTCATCGACGGGGTCTTCAACCACACGGGCCGCCGGTTCTTTGCCTTCCGCGACCTCGCCGAGCGGCAGCGGACGTCCGCGTACGCCGACTGGTACACGGTGCGCTCGTTCGACGACCCGAGCAC
>CAZSBW010000063.1:0-11263 GCA_964604815.1 uncultured Salinivenus sp.
ATCTCCAGTCCGTCGATACGTCGCCGCTCGACCAACCGCGGCCGGTGATCGAGGTCTGCAAGCGGCCCGAGGTCGACTCGGAGGCCCTGCTGCGCCACGCGGGCCTCTACGACGAGGTGGTGACGGAAGCCCCGGGCATGCTGAGCAGCCCGCGCCTCATCGAGATCGACCTCAAGTACGAGGGCTACATCGAGCGGCAGCAGGACATGGTCGAGGAGATGGAGGAGAAGGAGCGCTGGCCCATCCCCGACGACTTCGACTACCACGCGCTCGACAACATCTCGAAGGAGGCCCGCGAGAAGCTGAGCAAGGTGGAGCCGGACAATCTGGGTCAGGCCTCCCGCGTGCCGGGTGTTCGGGCGTCGGACATTTCTGTGCTCATGGTGCTGCTCAAGAATGAGGGTGTGGAGCCCCTGCCGACGGACCGTGATCTCGAAGAGGTCTCAGGCGATGGGTTTGGAGCCGAGCGGGAACAGGCGGTGACGGTGGGGGGGTGATGGTGTTGAGTGTTCTGGGTTAAGCGTTGAGCGTTTTTTGCGTTGGGGGCCGCGTGCTCGTTCTGGGGACGTGCTGCGTGGAAACATGGCATTTCTCTTCTTCGGTTGACGCAACTCTATGGACGATCCCGTCTGGACTTCTTTTGAGGCCGTCTCGGCTCGGCAGCGCCAGCAACTCAATGCATTTGGGGAAATGCTGCGCCGGTTCAACGACCGTGTCAATCTCATTTCTTCGGAGACCGAGGACGAGCTTGAGACGCGTCACTTGCTGCACTGCCTGTCGCTCGTCACCAGAGGGTTTCCCGACGGCTGCACGATTGTGGACTGGGGCACCGGCGGCGGTCTGCCCGCGATTCCGCTGGCGATCTGCTTTCCCGAGGTGACCGTCGTCGGCATCGACTCGGTGGGAAAAAAGGGACGGGCCGTGCGCACGATGGCCCGCCGGCTGGGCCTCGACAACTGCTACGCCTGGACGGGACGAGCAGAGGAGTGGACGGGAACGGCCCACTACTCCGTGTCTCGCGCGACGGCGCCGCTTTCTACTCTTTGGGCATGGCATCGTCGTGTGGCCGTCGACCTGCCGGAGACGCCGGGCGAGGACGAGTGGTCGCCCGGCCTCCTCGCCCTCAAGGGGGGGGACCTCAGTGACGAACTCGATGAACTGCAGGAAACCGACTCAGAGGCGACGTTCGAGCGGCGCCCCCTACAATTCATCCTCGGGCGCAACGGTTTTTTCGGGGAGAAGGAAATTGTGGCGGTGCGGTCCTGAGCAAAGCCCCCGTCCAGCCCGGAAGTCTCTCCGGTCGTGAAGCGGGCAGCCCCGTTCGCGATACGAATCCCCTCTCGCACGTTGGGTTGAGTTACGGGAGACACTGTCTCGCTTCCGCCTGACGTTCCCCACAGTTGCTACCTCGTCGTTGGCGGTTGATTCCAGCTATCGCCCCTCCAGAATGGGTTTTGATACCCTCCAGACGCGTACAAAGATTTGCGGTTGATGCGCCACTACTCTTCCTGGGAGTTCCCGTCGTGCCTCCGCGGGAGGCGCACGGTAAAGCAGGTGCCCTTTCCTTTTTCACTTTCCACGTCAATCTCGCCGCCAAGCGCCTCGCTCAGGCGTTTTGTGATGGCCAGGCCCAGCCCGCTCCCCTCATGCTCGCGGTCAATGCCGCCGTCCTCCTGCTCGAATGCGTTGAAGATGTCTGGAAGAAACTCCTCGTTGATGCCGACGCCCGTGTCCTCGACCTCGAGCACGGCCTCCGTTTCCTCCGCGTCCACGCGAACCTCCACCGCTCCCCCTTCCGGGGTGAATTTAATCGCATTCTCCACGAGGTTGGTCGTGATGCGCTTCAGCGCCCCTTCGTCCCATTCTCCCTTCACTGGCTCGTCGGGCACAACAGCCTCAATCTCAACAGACTGATCGACGGCCTTCGGATGCAACAGCTTTACAGTCTCATCGGCAATCGGGGCCAACCCGACCGGGCTCCGGTCCAGTTCGTGGGCACCGGCCTCCAGCTTGGAAAGTTGGAGCACTGACGTCAGCGTCTCCTTCAGTCGCTCGCTGCTCCGGCGGACGATGTCGGCCAGTTCAGCCTGGTCGCCCTCCAGGTTTTCTTCCAGCACCTCCGAGAGGCCGACGATGGAGGTGAGGGGCGTGCGAATTTCGTGGCTCATGTTCGCAAGCATGGCCGACTTGAGAACACTCGCCTCCTCGGCCTCCTCCTTCGCCTTGCGGAGGGTCTCTTCCATCTCCTTTCGGTGCAGCGCGTTCGCAATGGCATCCCCGAGCACACGGAGGATCGTGACCGTGTCTGGATCCCAGCCCCGCTGTTCCCGCACCGCGTCGAATCCGATGAAGCCCACCAGCGTGTCCGCACGCATCATGGGCAAGACCACCAGCGACTGAATGTTGCCGTCCTCGAGAATCTCCTGCAGGGAGGACGCCTCCTCCGGCAGATCGGACACCAACGGCGTGACCAGCGTCTCATTGCGGTGCATCTTTTCCATAAACCAGGGCATCGCCGAGTACGGAATGTTCTGCAGGGTCGGCTGGTGGGAGGAAATGCCCTCGTCGCACCACTCGTGCGTATTGCTCGTGGTCTGCGCCTCTGCGTCGACCAGAAAGACATAGCTTCGATCCGCGTCCACGAACGCGCCCACCTTTCCGAGCGCCTCCTCTATGGCCGTGTCGAGATCGTCGATGGGAGCGCTGATGAACTGGGTGGAGATCTCGACGATGATGCGCTCGAGCTCCGAACGATCGACGATCTCCTTCTCGTACGCCTTCCGCTCGGTAATGTCCGTGATTACCCCGTCGTAGCAGGTTACGGTTCCCTCCTCGTCCCGAACGGCGCGGCTGCTCATGAGCCCGACGAACGTCGTTCCGTCCTTTCGCTGAAACTCAACCTCGACGCCGTCAAGCGAGCCCCTCTCCCGCTCGATCCGAATCAGACGCTCCCGCTCCTCTGAACTTTTGTACAAGGCGGCGGAGTCGACCTCCCGCACCTCCTCCAAGCTGTCGTACCCAAACATGTCCACGAAGGCGTCATTGGCGTAGAGGATGCCCTCGTCGGGGTCGGAGCGGTAGATGCCGTCCGAGATGTTTTGCGTGATGGATCTGAGGCGTTCCTCCCGGTCGCGGAGCGCCTCTTCCATCTCCTTCTGCTCGGTAATGTCGGTGTAGATGGCGTGCAGTTCCGTCAGTCCGTCGTCCCGTACTCGACCGGCAACCTGCACTTGAAAATCACGAAGGCCCTCTGTCGTCTTCCTGCGCACCTCCGCCTGGAGCGGCCCCTCCTCCACAGCGCGCCGATCAATTTCCAGCGCCTTCTCTCGTTTGTCCTCCGGCACGATGAGGTCGTTGGGATTTTTGCCGCGTATGGTCTCTTCCGCAAAACCAAAAACCTCTTCGAAGGCGGGGTTCACAGCTGTGACGGTAAACGCCCCGCCTTCCATCGTGCCGCGCACAACCGGCGTCGGCAGAGTGTCGAAAAACGTCTCGAAGCGATCACGCTCTTCCCTTAGGGCCTGCTCGCGCCGCTTTCGTTCGGTGATGTCATCGACGATGAACAAAGCACCGGTAATGGTGTCGTCCTCATCGCGCAGGGGCGCCCCATCGATCGAGAGGATTCGCCGGCGCCCATCCGGCCACGTGATGGCGTGCTGCACGTCCTTGACGGGTGCCTCGCTCGTCATAACCTGTACGAACGGCTGCTCCTCGTTCGGAAGCGGCTCCCCTTCGAGGGTCTCGTGCTCCCAGAGGGGGTCGTCGTAGGACCGCCCTTCGATGCTGCTGGGCGAGAGCCCCAGCACCTCCTCGGCCCGCGCATTGGCCCGGACGATTTGCCCGTCGGTGTTGAGGACCGTGATCGCGGCCGCACTGGTGTTAAAGATGCTTTCCAGGAGGTTCCGCTCCCGAAGCAGAGAGGTGTCTCGACGGGATTCTGGCGGGGTTTCGGTTTGCTTCTCCTCCCGAGCAACGGATTCAGACGTGGGAGTCCTGCCTGCACTGTCCTGTGAAGACGCCGAACGGTCCGAAGCAGAAGGGGACATCGGTCAAGGAGAATTCAACGGGGAGAAGTCGCCGCTGCGAGGCAGAGAGGATGTCCGTCTTCACGGACACAGGATTTCGACTCTCTCTTCACTGCACAAACTATACCAGACGTCGAAAATTATTGTGCGCCCCCGATCCTCCATAACTGAAGACGATGGGGACCGAGTGAAGCACGGTCATGCTGTCTCCGTACGGGTCGCCCCTACCCTGCATCTTGATTTCACTGATACGTGAATGGGTTTCTACCGATCTGGGATCGGCAAAGACGATTCCGACTGGTAGCCTACCACGGTCTGGGAGATCTGAAATCTCCCTCCCCACCCGGAGAATGTGGTTTACCTACCCATGCACGGATCAGCAGTATCGGGGAGGAACCCTCAAAATCCCTTCGGTGAAGTGTACGGCAAATATTAGCAGGTGGTGCGAGGAGAACCCGCCTTATGGGTCTCGCGCTCTACGAATTGAAGATCGTGTGTTCAGTTACTTTACGGGTCGGAAGCTGGAAAATTGAAGTCGTACCAGATTTCGGCTGGTTTCAACGTCCATTTGCGTAAACGCTCACCCCCAAACTTACCACCTCACAACTTGGATTAAGATAAGGAACACTCGACCAACATCCAACCCTCAGCACCACGAATCAGAAATCGTGTACTGGGCGCTCGGAGGCTCTCTCCCTTTCTCCTCATTCCTCCTGTACGAGCCATGCCCGATCGATGTGGCCGTCGGTCACGCGATACAGAAACACCTGGGTCACAGGTGTGCTGCGTCCAGGTAGGCCCCGGATGGTCTCGTGAGCCGTGAACGTGTCGCCCACGGTCGTGTGATAGTGAAACGTCGAGTGCAGATCCGTCGTCTCCCGCAACAGCGGCCCGTACTGTGCCGCAATGGTGTCGCGGCCCGTCATCACGAGCGTATTTGGATGCTCGTACACCTCCAGATCCGGAGCAAAGGCGTCAACGAAGGCTTCCGCATCGTGTGTGTTGTAGGCATTGTGGGCCTGGAACACGACTTCCTCGGGCGTGGGTGATACCAGCGAGTCGGGACGGAACCCCTTCCCCTGTTTCACGACGCGGTGGATGGTGGTCGTGTGCATAATGTCGTCGAGCGGATTCTCGTCGAGGACGACGAGATCGGCCTGGAAGCCGGAGGCGACTTTCCCGAGATCGTCGCGCTCCATGAGCCGGGCCCCGCCCGTCGTGGCCGTGGTCAGGATTTCGCGAGGCGTAAGTCCGGCCTCGCGCATGAGCTGAAACTCGCGGAAGAGGGACGGGCCGTGCGGGGTGCCGATGTTGCCGGCATCGGTGCCCGCAGCTATCGCCACGCCGGCCTCGTGGAGCCGTTTCAGGTTGCGCAGGGCCGTGGTATCCGACGACACGGGTGGCGCATTTTCGATACGCCGGCGGATGCGCCGGGGGACGAGCGAGTCGGGGAGGACGCGGAGATCGGTGAGGGAATTGATCACGTCCTTCTGCCCAAGTCGGTGCTCGGCGAGAGTCAGATCCAATTGCTGGGCGAACGTCTGGTTGTAGCGCTCCTGCACCATGAGCGTCGGCGTGTACAGCACGTCGTTCTCCCCGAGCAGGCGCACGAAGGCCTCGTCCACTGGTTCGTCGAACACGCTGTGGACCAGAACGTCGGCCCCGGCCTCGACGGCAGCACGGGCCGTTTCCAATTCGGTCGCGTGGACCGCCACCCGCTTCCCGGCGGCGTGCGCCTCGTCGATTGTCGCCTCCACGACGGGCCGATAATCGGCCGGCGTGTCGCGCACGATGTACCAGATCTTGACGAGGTCGACCCCGGCTTCGACCTGTTCGCGGACCTCTTTTCGGCCGGCCTCGGGCGTGGTGATCTGGAGGATCGGCGGATCGCCCTCGTTCAGTCGGGGCCGTTCGACGCTGGAGATGAGAGGCCCGGCCGTGACGACCGTCGGCGCTGCGGCAGTGGTGTCGGCCCGGGCGCGCACGTCGAGGTTCCACAGGGGACCGCCCACGTCCACGACGCCGGTGATGCCGCTTCGCAGGTAGCGACGGAAGGTATCGGGCAGCCGCGCCTTAATGCGGCGCAGCTCCTCGGCGTACGGCCGCTTCGCCCGCAGGTCGATCACGTCGGGCCGCGTGTAGAGGCCGCCGCTCTGGAAGAAATGCACGTGCCCGTCCACGAGGCCCGGGATCACGTACTTGTCCGGCAGTTCATGCGTCGTTGCGTCGTCCGGCACGGCCACCTCGCTCGACGGGCCGACGGCGGCGATGCGGTTGCCCTCGATGACGACGGTTGCGTCTTCAATGACCGTCGAGTCGACAGGTGTGATAACTGTGGGGCCGACCAGGGCCGTCGTGCCTGGCGTCTCGGTAGGCTGGGCCTCGGCCGGGAAAAAGAGAAACAGAAGCAGGGAACAAATCCCCAGCGTGCGACAGAGCATGATGGTGGGGCGGTGTCAGTGGGGCAGGAACGTACACGACCGGGTCCGTCGCTTCTTTCAAGAAAACAAGCAGTCCCCGGATCGGCAACGGGTCCCCACTTTCGGCCGTGTCGTTGCTTTCTCACCGATATGCTCCTTTTGCCTCGCGCCTCGGATCAGACGGACGCCGTTGTGCCCTCTTCGGCGATTGTCTCGCCCGTCATCAAATCACACCGAACAGAATGCTTCCCAGAATCGCCGCGATGACGACGGGACACACGTACTTGAGGAAGCTTCCCCAGATCGACGGCCACGTCCCCGTAAACGTGTCCCCCGCGCCCTGCTGCAGCTCGTCGACGGCCTGCCCCGTACCCCAAACCCAGCCGACAAAGACGCTGATGAGAAGCGCGCCCAGGGCCAGGGAAATGTTGCCCCAAATGAAGTCCATAATGTCGAGAAAGCCAGGTTCCGAGCCAAAGACCTGGTTCCCCACGAGCCAGGACATGTCGCTCAAAGCCGGTACGGCCCCCTGAGAGAGGCCGGAGGGCAAGCCGAAGAGAAAAATCACGCCGCCCATCACCCACACAATTCCCTGCCGCTCCCAACTCGTTTCGTCCACGAAATAGGAGATCACCACCTCCAATAGCGAAACCATTGACGTGAGCGCGGCGATGGAAAGGAGGATAAAGAAGACCACACTGATGAAGTTGCCCAGGGGCATTTCGGCAAAGACCTCGGGGAGAACCACAAAAATAAGGGCCGGCCCCCCGCTTTCCGCCTGCATTCCCATCGCGAACAACGCAGGAAAAATCATGAGACCAGCCAGCAGGGCGATGATCGTATCGAAGAGCGCGACGTAGCCGCCTGAGATGAGCAAGTTCTCGCGCTTCGGGAGGTACGAACCATACGTGATCATTGCCCCCATGCCGAGACTGAGGCTAAAGAAGGCCTGTCCGAGACCGGCGAGAATGACCGTGCCGTCGATCTTCGAAAAGTCGGGATTCAGATAAAACTCCAGTCCCTCCCCAGCGCCTGGCAGCGTCACAGCGCGGAAGATCACCACGAGCATAAGCACGAGTAGGATCGGCATTAGCACCTTCGCCCAGCGCTCGATGCCCTCCTCCACCCCGCCGTACACGACGAGAATCGTGACGAGCATGAACGTCCCAGCCAGTGGAATGACCGTTGTGGCGTCGGCCACGAAGTTGGAGAAATAGGCGGCCGACTCGGCGCCCGGCGCGATGAAGGTCTTGAAGATGTATCCGAGCGCCCACCCGGCCACCACTCCATAGTAGCTCAGAATGAAGACGCCCGTAAGCACACAGAGACCGCCCACCAGCACCCAGGGCGTGCCCTTCTTGATGGCGGCGATGGCGCCCACCGGATTCTTCTGACTATTGCGCCCCAGGGCGAGTTCGGCGAACAGGTAGGGCAGACAAATGAGAGCGATGCAGATCAAATACACCACTACGAAGGCTCCTCCCCCGTTGTCGGCGGTCACGTATGGAAAGCGCCAGATATTTCCCAGGCCGATGGCCGATCCGGCAGCGGCTAGGATGAAACCGAGTCGGGAACCCCACTGCTCGCGGTCCTCGGAGGTGGTTGCCATGTCGTCACTGTAGCGTCGTCGGAAAGAGAGGCGAAGCCGGACTGCTGATCCGTGAGTGCGGTGTCGAGTCTACATCCCCGCTCACGTGTCCCAGAAGCAGTTGGGCTACTGCACGGGTCGGTACGGTGCGACAGAGATCGTGGCGAAGATAATAGGCGCTCCTGGTGAACGCAACGGTTCGATGGGAAATGAGCCCCCCTTGCGCGAAAAATCATCAAAACATAAATCAGACGAAAGCCGCCCGTACTGCACTCCCGTACTACGCATCCCACCGGTCCTGCGCTGGATAGGTGCCTCGGTCATGGTAGAGCTGGAGGCGGGGGATGAGGTGGGCAAGGTAAAATTTTTCGCTGGGCGCACTGTCGCGTTTGGACAGCTCGATCAGTTCAACATCGCCGGACGCTTTGTGCAGTCGGACGCGCCCGACTGCAGCCTCCGGTGAGCCGAAGGTATAGACACAGTCCGCAGAGGTCTCATTTACCTTCGTCACGAGTATCGGAAGTGCCATGTGTCGGTGTGGTCAAGGTGGTGTGCCCGCAGAGTTGGACCGAGGGGCCGCGTCCAGGAAGGGACTGCGCTCAGTTTGGCCTCGTCCACAGAGCCCAACGTCACAGGATGACCAATCTGAATGCGAGGTTCAGCACGGAGGAACTCATGCAGATTCGGCTCCACAACGCCAGGGTCGACCTGATGACGCAGAAAATGTTCAACAAACCGAGTACTCTCCGGGGTTGCCACAGAACGTCCGCCAAACAGCTTCTGAAGTACCAAGCTCTACAGGTGCGCACTGGCCCTCACAGTTGCGGCGGTTTCACCCTGATGTCACTGGCTCCCCGCATGAACTGATTTTCTATTTTCCAAAGAGCGCCAGCAGTCCCCCAATCCCGAATAGAGGGATAGTTAACCAGAGGCCCCCTCCCTGCACGACGGAAATGACCCCTCCTACGATGCAGGAACCCGCAAGAATGCTGCTGCGCAGCCCTGCGAGGGAATCGCTCGGGGATTGCTCGTTGAGGGCCTCCTCTAAGTGCGACGCACCCGAGGTCAAGAGCCGCGGGAGCTTCAGCGCAACGTCCACCAACTCCGGCGCGCTGCCCAGTATCTCTGAGCCAACCGCCCACGGATTGAAGCGCTCGCGGAAGATTCCTTGCACGTGCCGCCGCGAGACCTTGACCACGTTGAGTTCCGGATCGAGGGTGCGCCCCACCCCCTCGAACGTGACGAGCGCCTTCACCATCAGCGTCATCTCCACCGGAAAGAAGACGCGGTACTGCCCCCCCAGGCTTAGCGATTGCAGAATTACCTCGGCCAGGCTGATCGAGCCCTGCTTGCTCCGCATCAGGAAGTGCCGCGCCATGTCGGAGACAGCCCGCCGGAAGCCCTGCGGATCACCGCCCTCCCCAATGCGGGCCATGTCCAGCAGGTAGCGGGCCGCGCTCTCTACGTCCCCTCGCACCAGTGCGTAGTAGTAGTACAGCATGCGGCGCTTCAGGTCCGACCGGAAGCGTCCCACCATCCCGAGGTCAATGAATCCAATCTGGAGGTCCTGCGGAGTTTCGCCCGGTATAATCTTGATGTTGCCCGCGTGCAGGTCGGCGTGGAAGAACCCGTCTTTGTAGAGCATTCGAATGATGGCCGCCGCTCCCAAATCGATTACACGGTCGCGCTCGGCTTCACTCAACTGTTGAGCCGCCTTCGAGCTCGGACGCATGCCCCCCAGGTACTCCATTGTGAGAACATCCCCGGTGCTCAGCTCCCGGTAGACCTCCGGGAACGCGACGCCGTCCACTTCCTGAAAATTGGCCGCAAAAATCTCCGCGTGGTCCGCCTCGTAGTCGAAGTCGATTTCACGCTTTGTGTACGCGCTGAACTCGTCGATAATCTGCTTCGGCTGGTAGCGCGGCAGAATCCACTGCAGAAACACGCCGAAGATCTCCAGCAGCTTCAGGTCGGAGGTAATGACGTCCCGAATGCCGGGCTTGATCACCTTGATGACGACATCATTCCCCTCGTGGGTAGTGGCGCGGTGGACCTGCGCGATCGAGGCCGAGCCCAGCGGATCGGGATCAATGCTTGCGAACAGTTCCTCGCTCGCTGCGTCCAGGTCCCGTTCAATGATGGCCTCCACCTGCTCGAAGGGGATGGCCGGCAGGTGGTCCATGAGACTGTCGAGTTCCCGCGTGATGGGAGCGGGAAGCAGGTCCTCCCGAATGGCCATAATCTGGCCCAGCTTCGTAAAGGTCGGTCCGAGAATTTCCAGTCGGCGTCGGAGTTGGACCGGGAAGGGCAACGTGCGAAGATCGCTGCGGACGAACGGCGTCAGGATCCACGCCAGCAGCCGCTTGCCGGGCGAGCGGAGCCCCGTTTTTCGCATCTTGGAGAGCGACCGTACGTACGCAATGTGCCCCCCCATCAGGAGCCCCATCACGTGACGGGCCACCGTAAAGAATCGCCGAAACGCCCCCCGGTAGGGCGCAAACGGATCGAAATCCGCGAGTGGAGATGAGCTCGATGTTTTTTGATCATCCACCGACGGCATCGGTACGTCCGGCCTCTGGCTGTTCTCCGGCAAGTGGCCCCGACTGGTAGCAGGCGACGATCCCTCCACTTCTCCGTTGGGAGACACGTTATCGACACCCGTTGCTGCCCCTTCGGCCGCTGGGTCGCCAGGACCGGAAGAAGATGAAGCATCAGCACCGTCGGCCATGACGAAGAGGCACAGTTCGGGAAGAAGGTGTCCACCAGGGAACGCCGCACTCATCAACAATAGCCACAGTTACATCGCTACTCGGCTAACTGGAGCCTTTGCCGATAGTTGCCCTCTATCCGCATCCCAGCCGCAGATCTGCCTGCGCCGAGTTTTCGGCCAGTGCGAGCAGAGAGCAAATAAAAAGGGGCGCCGTCGCAAAAGCAACGGCGCCCCAAGAGGAATCCTGGCGACGACCTACTCTACCGGCGAAATGCCAGTACCATCGGCGCTGCGGGACTTAACTTCTCTGTTCGGAATGGGAAGAGGTGTAGCCCCCGCGCTATAGTCACCAGGAAACTCGGTGCTGATCAAGAGGGACCAGCGGAATGTCTGACATGATATAAAGGTCATAGGCACTCCCAACAGTTGTCGGGATGCGAGGCGTGCTTCCCCTATGATAGCATGTGCAAAATAGGGGTGTTAAGCCTTATGGGTAATTAGTACTGCTCGGCTAAACGTA
>CAZSBW010000064.1:0-11037 GCA_964604815.1 uncultured Salinivenus sp.
AGGGCGTCGACCTGGTCCTGCATCAGCGAGATGAGGGGGGACACGATAATGCCGCAGCCCGGGCGGGTGAGCGCCGGGATCTGGTAGCAGATCGACTTGCCCCCGCCGGTGGGCATGACGACCGCCGCATCGCTTCCCTCCTCCACCCGTCGAATGACCCGCTCCTGGTACGGACGGAAGTCGTCGTAGCCGAAGACGGATTGCAGAACGTGCGTGGGGTCGGCGCCGGTGACGTCCATAGGCGGATCAAAGTCGGCGGATGAGTCGGAAAGGGACTTTCAGGCGAAACGCAACTTCCGAAGAGGCGAATACGGGGCTGTATGCCTCTCGGACGCAAAGGGCTTTCTTCTCTAACCAACCCGCGACTCGACCGTTGCTAACATCTCGTCAGAAATCGATTGTTGCCGCCCCCCCTCGCTCTTCTTCTCGGAACAGCAGTCTTCCTGTACGCCGTCCGGGCAGACAAACTCGACATCTCCGACTGGGCCGCTCCCGGACCCGCCGAGCAGACCGAAAACCTCCGCGCCTTCGCGAAGCTTCACGGCTACGTCCGCTACGTGTACGGAATGAGCCAAAATGCACACAGAATGTCCGCATCCGGTGTCCGAAGGTACGCAGCGGCTCCTGGAAGCTACGATCGTCCTGGACCTGGAGCGCGACCACGTTCTGCTGGACGAGCCCTTCACGGGCGTCGAGCCGGTCCTGATCGACGCCGTCGGCCGGCGTATCCAGGATTCGGCCGCCGCAGGCACCGGCGTCCTCCCCACCGACCACTACCACCAGCACGTGACGCCCCTCGCCGACGTCGCATACGTCTTGTGGCGGAAGCAACCCGCTCGACGGCAACATCCCCATCCACGACCAGCTCGCGCAGATGAGATATCTCCGGGCGGCGGCCGGCCGGCATTCGGACGATGCGGGACCGTCCTCGGGTCGTCGTCCACGCGAACCGAACGCCGCTGGACCTCCTCAGTATCAATGGTGCTTCTTTTCTGCTTCACACGACCCTCTTTTGCGATGGACACCAACGTGTACACCTACGAGGGCGAGGACGTCACCGTCACGTGGGACCGCGAGCGCTGCATCCACGCCGCCGCCTGCGTGGACGGCCTCCCGAACGTCTTCGACCCGGAGCGGCGCCCCTGGATCGAGCCCGACCAGGCCACCCCCGACGCCGTGGAGGCGGTGGTGCCCCAGTGCCCCACCGGCGCCCTCCACCTCACCCGCAACGGCGAGGACCCGGAGCCGACGCCCGACGCCAATCGGATCTCGCTGTTTCCCAACGGCCCCCTCCTGGTCCACGCCGACGCTGAATTGATCGACAGCGACGGCGAAACGCTGCTTACCGACACCCGCATGGCGCTCTGCCGCTGCGGCCGGTCCGGCAACAAGCCGCTCTGCGACGGCAGCCACGACGAGGGCTTCGAGGACGAGGGGCACATCGCCGTCGACCATCTCTCCACGCCCGACGAGGCCGACGCGGACGGCCCCCTCCGCATCCGGGCGACCGAAGACGGGCCGTTCGTGGTGGAGGGGCCGGTCACGATCGAGGCCGACGACGAGGCCACGGTGTCGGGGCACCGCGGCGCCCTCTGCCGCTGCGGCGCCTCCGGCAGCAAGCCCTTCTGCGACGGCAGCCATTCGGACGTTGGCTTCGAGGCAGGGTGACCGCTGTCCGAACGAATTGGGCCGTCCGGAACGAACCGCTCTCGACGAAGCGAGATGAGGGCGCGGGAGCATGGGAGCGTGGGGGCATCAGCGTTCTGCTCGCCTCTCCATCCTGTGTTTCATGCTTCCGCTCTCCCCACGCTCCCTCTCTCCCACACTCTCCACGCCCCCTCTCTCCCACTCACCCACGCGCAGACAGCCATGGCCTCGTCGAAAAAGGCAATCTACGCCGCCATTCTCGGCAACTTCGCCATCGCCGTCACCAAATTTCTCGGCGCCGCCGTGAGCGGCAGCTCCGCAATGCTGACCGAGGGCATCCACTCCCTCGTCGACACCGGCAACGGCGGCCTGCTCCTCCTCGGCCTCCGCCGCAGCAAGCGCCCGCCGGACGAGCAGCACCCCTACGGCTACGGCAAGTCGCTCTACTTCTACGCCCTCATCGTGGCGGTCCTCATCTTCGGGCTCGGCGGGGGCGTCTCCCTCTACGAAGGCATCCTGCACACGCTCGACCCCGGCCACGGCGGGCCCACCGGTGCCACGATGTTCGGCGTCACCGTCAGCGGGCTCACGCTCAACAGCATCGTCCTCGTCGCGGCCATCGTGTTCGAGGCCGGCGCCTTCCGGACGGCCTGGATCGAGTTCAACAAGGTGCGCGGCGACCGCGGCCTGTTCGAGGCCATTCGGTCGAGCAAGGACCCGACGACCTTCACCGTCCTGTTTGAGGACAGCGCCGCCATGGCCGGGCTCGTGGTCGCCCTCGTCAGCGTGCACCTGACGGAGGCCCTCCACATGCCCATCATCGACGGCATCGGGTCGATTGTGATCGGCCTCATCCTGTGCGTCGTGGCGTCGGTTCTGGTGTGGGAGAGCAAGAAGCTGCTCCTGGGCGAGGCGGCCGACCCGGAGGTCCGAACCGACATCCGTCGGATTGCCCGCGCCGACGAGGGCGTGGAGGACGTGGTGCGGATGATGACGCTGCACATGGGGCCGAACGCGCTCGTCCTCAACGTAGACCTCAAATTCGACGAGAACCTCGACGCCGAGGCGGTGGCCACGGCCATCGACCGGGTGGAGCGGAAGATCCGCGAGGACCACCCCGAGGTGCGGTTCATGTTCCTCGAAGCGGAGAGTCTCACGGGACGCCGTACCGCCGAAAACGGGTCGGGGCAACCTGCCGGCAAGGAAAACCGAAGCGCCTGAACACAAGGGGCGGCTTCCCCACGCGAATCGGCCATTTTAGTCTCTTGGGCCGAACGTCCCCCCGAGCAGCACGTTGAGGATGGTGTTTGTGGGACGGTCGGACCGGAACGAATTCCTCTCGGATTGACGATGGCCCGGCCATTGCATATTCATCTACGTGCAGATCGGTGAATTCGGCGACATAATCTGCACGACTCGCTCTACTGCTCTGTCATCCCTCATTCTTTGCGTTAATGCTTTCAACGTTATCGTTAGGGGCGATCCGCCGGCCGTCCCTACGTCGTCGTTGGAGGTTGATTCTAGCGCTTTCGTCCCTCTCGAATCGTTTTGAGATCATTCAGACGCGTACCAAGAATTAGGGTTGACAAAGCACTACTCCGGGAGACGCCCCGGGCTCACCGTTCGTTTTCCAAGTGCCAGCGCTTTTATGACAGTCTCGTTCAGGCAGGGGATGTTCGTCGGAATTGGCATCGCCCTGAGCCTCCTTCTCTCCGGCTGCGGGGCCGCCACGTCCGTTCTCCCGACGGAGACGAAGAAAATCCCGAAGGACACCGTCGTGGTGACCACAGACGACAGCACGGCCCTCCGGCCCGAGGTGGCCCGGCTCTACGCGCTGGAAGCCCAGGTTCTGTCGGCGTCGGACAGCTTGCGCCGCGCGCAACTGCTCAACCAAGCTATGTCGCAGCT
Organism: uncultured Salinivenus sp.; assembly: GCA_964604815.1. Taxonomy (GTDB): domain Bacteria; phylum Bacteroidota; class Rhodothermia; order Rhodothermales; family Salinibacteraceae; genus Salinibacter. The sequence goes on from CAZSBW010000064.1 coordinate 3,556, forward strand.
GGCCACGCTGCTCCGAACGAATCCCGACGTCCTCAAAGACGACGCAGTCCGCGAGTTGTACGGGGGCCTCACCGGCGAGTATAGGCGCTTCCACGGCTACGGGAGCGATCCAGACTCGCTGAAAATGGCCCGGGGCCGCATCTTCTCCGTCCGCGCTCGCCTGTTCGCCTCCCTCAACGAGGTGGACCAGCCCCTGTTGGAGGAGGAGCCGCCCGTTCGCAACGCCGAGGTGACGGACACGGAAATCCCCCTGACCTCCAACCGCCTCGTGAATCAGACCATCACGTACCTGCAGCGGGAGCCCGACAAACACGTGGATCGCTGGCTCAAGCGCGTGCACGTGTACGGCCCCATGATCGAGCACATTCTGGAGGAGGAGAATGTGCCGACGGAGCTCATTTATCTCGCCATGGCGGAGAGCGGCCTAAACCCACAGGCGCGGAGCTGGGCCGGCGCCGTGGGCATGTGGCAGTTTATGGCGTCCACGGGGCGCCGATACGGACTGTCGATCAACGCCTGGGTCGACGAGCGACGCGATCCCGAGAAGGCCACGCGCGCTGCGGCCCGGCACCTCCGCGACCTCTACGACGAGTTCGGCGACTGGCACCTCGCGATGGCGGCCTACAACTGTGGGAGCGGGTGCGTGCGCCGGGCCCTCCGCCGCACCGGCGAGTCCGATCCGTCCTACTGGGACGCCTACGACTACCTGCCGCGCGAGACGCGAGGCTACGTGCCCATGTTTATCGCTGCGGCCCGCATCATGGACGATCCGAAGGCCTACGGCTTCGACCCTGCCCCCCCGGCACCGGCGTTCTCGTACGACTACGTGGCCGTGCACGGAAGCATGTTGTCCCTGCGCACCCTCGCTCGGCTGTCCGGAACCGAGCCAAGCGTGCTGCGCTCCCTCAATCCGGAACTGCGCCGGGGCCGCGTGCCGCCCTCCCGAAACCGGTACCGCCTGCGGATCCCCCTCGGGTCCTATCCGCGCTTCGTGTGGAACTACGCCGATCTGCCGGAACAGCAGAAGCAGCCCGCCACGACCTACACCGTGCGCTCCGGCGACACCCTCTCCGAAATTGCCCAGCGCTACGGCACGTCGACCCGCGTGTTGCAGCGCCTGAACGACCTGGACAACACGCTCATTCGCCAGGGACAGCACCTGGTCGTGCCCGTCCGCGACTACGAAGGCGCGCTCGCCACCAAGGCCGACGAGGAGCAGCCGATGCGCGTGCAGTACAGCGCCGCGCCGCCCGTGCGCCCCCTCGACCCCATCGACACGTCGACGGAGGCGCGAACGTCGGGGACCAAGCCCGACGCAGAGCCGACCGCCTCCTCGCAAACGCTCGCCTCTTCTTCGGGCGAGACCACATCCGATGCGGGGGCGACCGACGAGGTCTCTTCGGTGTACCGCGTGCAACGCGGAGACACGCTTGGCGGCATTGCGCGGCGATTTGGGGTGAGCGTGGCCCAGCTTCGGTCGTGGAACGACCTGAACGGCAGTCGCATCTACCCGGGCCAGCGCCTGCGCATCTCCAAGTAGCCGCGGACGACGCCCTCGCCCGGGGACGCCCCCTCCTCCCCCACGACGAGCCGGCGCGGCACTACTGCAACCCAAGTTGCGCCCTAAATGGAACGCATATCCGTCGAGCTGACCCTGCCCCGGGACCTCTTGGACGCCCTTGCGGGGCCGAAGGACCAACGTGAGCACCGACCTGGAGCTGTTTCGGGAGGAGAAAATCTCGTCCGGGACCGCCGCCGCATGAGGACGGGAGAAGCTATGCGACGGCGGTCGGACGGTTCGCCTTTACATCGTACCACGCCCTGTAGACGGGCCAAAAGTCGTCCTCATCGTACAGGTCACGTGCCATCGACGCTGCGTTGTCGGGGATCACGTCGCTGTTCACGTACGTGCGCAGCCAGAAGGTAGAGAGGTGGCACGCAAAATCAGCGTACAGTCGAGCGTTCTGCTCGTTGCCGGCGGGATAGAGGCCAGCACGAGACAAGTGGTGCTGCACGGCGTACCAGATCGCCTCAAACCGCCAATCCACATCCGAATCCGTTCGGCGGAGGTCGCACCAGTAGGAATTGAGTTCCGCCGTGTCTCGGGTGATCTCGCCGGCCAGATGGGCAACGTGGAGCTCGGAGGCCCTCTTCGCGTCCCGTCGGGCAAATCCGAGGGCATCCTCTTCAATGCGCAACACGGCCTCCCGGGCTCGCTTATCGTTGAGGTGATCGGGGAGGAAATCAGAGGGGAGATCGGAGTCGTTCATCAGTCAGACTGTTTCTCAGTGAGACAGTAATGTGGGTTGTCGTCGACTCCAAAGTCGGTGTATCGGTCAATCAAGCGGAAGAGCGTCTCTTTCGCATCCGAGTGTCCGTTTTCGGCTCTGGAGACGTTCGGTTGTTCCACGTTTAACTCGGCCGCCGCTTTCTCTTGGCTCTCTTCACGGCGTTTGCGTGCTCGTTTGGCGAGTTGCCCCAATTTCTTTAACGAGAGGCAGTCCCCGGCGGAATAATCTCGTGACACAGCGGTGCGGACTCTGCTTGCAAGAAGAATATCGACGCATTCGGAAAATGGCCACCAGAGACCCTGATTTTTATAACCTAATCGCTTATAATTCACATCCGGAAAGTCGGAGAGGCTTCGAGAGCTTTTTGGAAGGAGGGAAACGACGACTCGACGTGAGGCTATCCGCGAAATTGCTCTTTGCGCTACCACGGGTTGAGAGCTACGATGACATTTCAACCCTGCCTCGGGGATAATGAATTGCCACGTCCTCACAGTAGTACTCGATGACGTCAACGCAAATTTTGACGTATCGCATTTCAGATTCGTCCACTGATCGAAGAGCTTTGCTGACCGCCGCTTGGCTTCGTCCAATCTCCTCGGCCAAGGTCTCCTGGGAATCGTCAGACTCGTTCCATAGCTGATGAGCCCGGTCCTTGATGTTCTTTGGAGTTAGGCTATCCCCGTCGGTAAATCTGCAATCCACGTCACGAGAGCATTTTGCAAAAGAGTGCCCTCGAAAAATGAGAACTCGCAAGCTTGACTTTTATAACCAATTGGTTCTAAAATGAGGCAGTCTCGGAATTGACTTTACAATCCGAGCCCTCCGCCACGAATTCTCCGTTCGTTAAGTCAATCAACCCATGAGTAGCGACACCGAGGTGGATTGCGAATACAGGGCCGAATCTGCAACGTACATTCCGAAGCCTGGAGAAATTGTCGTGCGTGTCTGTGCGGATAATGGACTCGCGCTCTGCATTGTCGTCACAGAGCACGATGGAAGTGAGGAGAACCTCCGTGAGATGAACGCAGCGCTGCGATCAACGGCAAACGACACCTTCACCTCGATGAGCACCAAGAAGAGTAATACGTACTACAGAACAGAGGAGAATGAAGTCGGTGTGGTAAGCGCTGATGGGAAGCACATTGCCCCCCTGGACAGCGAGGAGGGGCGCTACTGGCTGAGAAACATGAGGAATGGTCAACTGGACGGCGCTACCTCACCATGGACGAGTTCTACGAGTGGCGCGAAAAGCAGACCACCGAATCACAGAAGACCGCTGACGAACGACAGTCAGAATCCTCCAATCGGACTCTTCAACCTGCCTGACAGGAAGATCGCTTTACACAATAAAGTGGACTTGATGCGGAATCCCGATCACGAGGACCTCATCAGTGAACTTGAGCTGCATCGCATCCGACAGATCTGGATCACAGAGCGCCAGGACTGGGAGGATTCTCTCCCCGACATCTACGAAGACGTAATGGGCGAATCGCTCGACTGGCGAGAAGAGGACATCAGCAAGCCGGGCGGTGTAGAGGCCGACGTGCTCCGTGAGGTGGCCGAGGAGCACGACGTGCCGGAAGAAATGATGCGGAAGCTCATTGACGCCGAGTGGCAGCATCACGGCATGCGCCGCCGGGCGACGATCCATAAGGACATCGAGAGTATCATGAGCGAAGATTGGCGCTCTCGGGAGGAAGTCCTCGAAGAGGCCAAACGCAAGCGTCTCCAGCACGAAGCGGCCCAGGAAGAGGCCGATCGAGAAGAAACTGATCAAGAAGAAACGGTTGCTGCATGATTATCCGACGCGTTGCATTTACGAACTTCGGCGTCTACGGCGGCCGGAACAAGTTTGAGCTTACCCCCCGTACGGACGAGCAGTTCAGCCGGCCCATCGTGCTATTCAGTGGCAAGAACGGAGCGGGGAAGACGACCTTCGTGGAAGGCATTCGTCTGTGCCTCCACGGCTCCCTTGCGCTGGGCGACCGCGTAAGCCGAAGCGAATACGAGGACCATCTCCTGCGCCGAATCCACCGCCCGTTCAAGGAGGGCGTTACGCCGCCGGAGTCGGCAAGCATTGGGATGGAGTTTGACTTCGTGCGCAGCGGGGAGCGCCACACCTACCACGTCGAACGGAGCTGGCACCGTACGAAAAAATCCGTTTCCGAGGAGCTGACCATCACGGAGGACGGAGCGCCGCCGGAGGGACTGTAAGAAGATCAGAAAGAAGGCTTTCTTCGGGAGCTTGTCCCGTCGAGTGCAGCCGACCTGTTTTTCTTTGACGGGGAAAAGATCGACAAGCTGACAGATGAGGAGGAAGGGAGCGAAATCCTCGGCGAGACCGTCACCTCCCTTCTTGGTCTCCATCTCGTAGAGCGTCTGGATGCGGACCTGGAAGTGTATATCTCCCGCCGGGCGGACCAAGACGAAAGCGAGGTCAGTCAAGAGCTCGAAGAAGCCCGGCAAGAGGTGGAGCGACTGAGAGAGCGGAAAGAGGAGCTTGAAATTGCGCAGGTGGAGACCCAGGAAGCACTCGAAGAGAAGCACTCCGCGATTGACACGCAGCGCCAGCGTCTCAAAAGTGAGGGAGGGGACTACGCCGAGCGGCGGGACGAACTGGAGCGCCGCAAGGAGGTCCTGGAGCAAAAGATCGAAACGCAAGAAAAGCACATCCAGAGCCTCGCCGACGGCATCATGCCGTTCGCGGTAGCACCGCAAATGTGCGAGAAGGTGCGTGAGCGGCTCGACATCGAGCGCCAGTACCAGGAATGGAAGACCTCCGAGCAGCTCATCGACGAGCAGATCACCCGATTCGCCGAAGAAGTGGAGTCGGAGGCGTTCTGGGAGCAGGTGGGCATCGATCCGGACGAGGAGACGCAGGAGCAAATGCTGGAGGCCCTCACCGAACGCCTCAAGGCGTCCAATCCCGCCGAGCCGGTGGACGAGGAGGAGGTCGTGATTCACGCCTCCGAGCGCGAGCGGGGCAAGCTGAATAGCTGGATCGACGAGGCCCTCAACGGAACGCCGGATAAATTTCGGGAAGCGACACAGACGCTTACGGACCTGCGAGACGAACTGGAGGAGGTCGAAGCCGACTTGGCGCGCGTCCCACAGGACCTCATCCTACAGCCGATCGTCGAGACGCTGAACTCGCTCGTGGAAGAGAAGGAAGAGCTCCAGCAGGAAGCCGAAAACATCGCCGACGAGCTTGGAACTGTCGAGTTTAAGCTCGAACGGGCTGAAAACCACCTCGAAAATGTAAAGGATCGGCTGGAAGAGGAGCAGAAGGAAAACGAGCGGGTGCAACAGGCCCCTCGCACGCAGGAGGCGCTCCGTGATTACGCGGCTCGATTGAAACGAAAGAAGTTGGATACGCTGGAGGAGACCCTCGCGAGCCGGTTCAACGAACTCTGCCGCAAGGAGTCGCTTCTGGACGAGGTGTCCATCGACGCAGAGACCTTCGAGGTCGAACTGCAACGCGGGCGCGAAACGTTCGAGCGCCACGAGCTCTCGGCCGGGGAGAAGCAACTCTTCGCGATCGCCACGATCTGGGCGCTCCGGGAGGTGTCCGGTGTGCCGATGCCCGTGATTATCGATACGCCGCTCGGACGACTCGACGACGATCACCGGTCGGCGATGATTCAGACGTACCTGCCCCGAGCGAGCCATCAGGTCATGCTGCTCGCCACGGACGCCGAGGTGGACGAGGACGTTCTCCAGGACCTCGAACCGGCGCTTTCTCACACCTATCGCCTGCGCTTCGACGAGGATACGCAGCGTACGGAAGTGGACGAGATCGACGTCACCGCTGGACAGCAACAAATCTTTGAGGAGGTGGCCGCATGAACTTTCGCCGGATGCGATTTACGGAGGACATTTCTAAGAAGCTGGGTCTTCTGAAAGGCCGGACGGGCATCACGCCGAATATCCTGTGCCGGATCGGCTTCTGTATGTCGGTGGAAACGCCCAGCATTCCCGATCCCAATGAGTTCGCTGAGTACGGAGACCGGGAGATCGACCGGCCGGTGCTGCTGGGCACCTACGACCCGCTCTTTGTGGCCATGATTAAAGAGCGGTGCAAGCGGGACGGGCTCAACGTTGAGGGCGACGAGTTGTATGAACACTTCCGCGCCCACGTGCACGGGGCGTCGCCCTGCTCTACAAGCGAGTGAAGGACCTGCCCGACTTGAAACACCTCATGCCCGATCCGGAGCGCGTTCCTGAACCCGACACAGAATAGTGGGCTGGAGAAGGGAAAAGGGGCACAATCTTCCGTTTGCCGCCGTACCCGTATTCCATACGGCTTTTCGCCACGAGACTGGAGGTCCCCTATGGAAACGCTACAAGTCGAACTCGATCTCCCCCGCGATCTGCTCGGAGCGCTAAACGTGTCAGAGAATGAGCTTGGGCCGCAGCTCAAGAAGCTGATTGCACTGGAGCTCTTTCGAGAAGAACGGATTTCGTCGGGGAAGGCGGCGGAGCTACTGGGCATCTCGAAGGCCGAATTCATTGATCTCCTGGACGAGCACGGGATTGCGTACTTTACGGAGACGCCCGAGGAACTGGAAGCCCAAGTGAAGGCCGTCCGTGAAAAGCTGAATGCCGAGTCCTCATGACAGTCGTCAGTGATTCGGGACCGCTGATTGCTCTGGCGCGTATCGGAGCGTTGAATCTGCTTCCCGGCGTCTACGGCGACATTATTATTCCCGTCGCCGTGCAAAACGAGATCCTGAAACCCAACAGAAAGCGGCCGGGAACAGTGTCGTATGCGAAAGCGGACTGGCTACGCACGGAGTCGGTTTCTGATCAATCAACGCTGAGGCTGCTTCACGACAATCTAGACGCTGGAGAACGTGAGGCAATTGCGCTGTCTCTTGAGCGCGAGGCTGGCGTTCTGCTCATAGATGAGGCACTCGGCCGTCGGGTGGCCAACTCGCAAGGACTCACGATTATCGGGACCCTCGGCGTGTTGCTTCTTGCGAAGGAAGAGGACTTGATTGAAGAGGTTGCCCCGGTCGTTGATCGACTGGTCAGTTCGGGCTTCCGGATCGGCGACGCTCTCTCTATCAATCCATTTTGGAGCAAGCCGGCGAAGCGTAGTTTTTACCACCAACACACCGCTTATGTCAGAGCAAGAGACGCAGCGCATCTACCTCGACCACCAGGCCACCACGCCCGTCGACGAGCGGGT
>CAZSBW010000065.1:0-10948 GCA_964604815.1 uncultured Salinivenus sp.
CTCCTTCGAATCAAACAACTTCACACTGTTGTCAACTCCTTAAAGACCTGGTGAGGGTTGATCGGCATACGATTCAAGTCGGGCTGTGAGAGGCCGCTCTCCGGAGACTGCACGAGGATGGGTTTCTGGTCGTACGCTTCCTCTCCAAGATGCTTCCGAGGGCGTAGAGTAGGAAGGCAGGAGGCCGCGGTGTGCACAGAACGTCATCTACCCATCGGGGTCGACCTCCTCGCCCTTCATCAGGCGCTCCAGCTCTTGCTCGTCCTCCACGAGCACCTCGCGGGCCTTCGTGCCGTTGTGCGGCCCCACGATGCCCGCCTCTTCGAGCTGATCGACGATGCGGGCGGCGCGGGTGTACCCGACGGCGAGCTTGCGCTGGAGGAGCGAGACGGAGCCCTGCTGGCGGCGGACGGTGACCCGGGCGGCCTTCTCAAATTTGTCGTCGGTGTCGTCCACGCCCAGGTTGCCGCTCGGGCCGTGGCCGGCGTCCATGAGGGAGGGCAGCTCGTAGGGCGTCACGCCGGGCTGCTCGGACACGAAGTCGACCACCTCCCGCACTTCGTCGACGCTCACGAACGGACCCTGCAGGCGTCGCATGTCGCTGCCGCTCAGAAAGAGCATGTCGCCGTTGCCCACGAGGCCTTCGGCGCCGCCCTGGTCGAGGATGGTGCGGGAGTCGGCCATCGAGGCCACCTCGTAGGCGATTCGCGAGGGGAAGTTGGCCTTGATGACGCCGGTGATTACATCGACCGACGGGCGCTGGGTGGCCAGGATGAGGTGGATGCCCACGGCCCGCGCCATCTGGGCGAGACGTGAGATGGGACCCTCGATGTCGTCGCCCACGGCCATCATGAGGTCGGCGAGCTCGTCGACCACCACGACGATGTAGGGCATGTGGCGGTGCCCGTCCTCGGGCGACAGCTCGCCGGCCTTGAACTTCTCGTTGTAGCCCTCGATGCCCCGAACGTTGGCGTCGGAGAGGAGATCGTAGCGCTCCTCCATCTCCTTCTCCACGCTTTTGAGCACGCCGGAGGCCTCTTCGATGTCCGTGATGACCGTCTGATCCACGTCCTGCGGCTGGGCTACGAACTGCGTCTCGAGGGCCGTGTACTGTTGCAGTTCGATCTTCTTCGGGTCGATGACGACGAACCGCAGGTTCATCGGATGGCAGGCATAGATGAGCCCGGTGATGAGGCAGTTGAGGCCGACCGACTTGCCCGAGCCCGTGGCGCCCGCGATGAGAAGGTGGGGCATCTTCGTGAGGTCCGCCAGGAAAACTTCCCCCTCGATCGATTTGCCCATCGGAAGGGGCAGGGTCATGTCGGTGTCCCGGAACTTGGCAGTGCCGATGATCTCGCGCAGCCGGACGAGTTCCCGGTTGCGATTGGGAATTTCGACGCCGATGGCGGACTTGCCGGGAATGGGCGCCAGCATGCGAACGCCCGAGGCGGCCATTGCCATCGCCAGGTCGTCTTCGAGGGACTTGATGCGGCTTACCTTCACGCCGGGCGCCGGGGTCAACTCGTAGCGCGTGACCGTCGGCCCCACCACGGCGCTGATGTCCTCGATCTCGACGTTGTAGGTGTCGAGCTTGTCGAGGAGGATGCTTTTGTTTTCTTCAAGTTCCTCGCGGTCGACCGACGGATCCTCGTCGCTCGGCTCGACGAGGAGGTCGAGCGACGGCGACTCGTATTCGACCTGTTCGGGGGTCTCGGCGGGCCGTTCGATCTCGTCGGCTTTTTCTTCCTCGACCCGTTCCTGGACGGTGAGCTCCACGTCGTCCTCCGGCGTCGACGAGTCGGGGGAGGCGTCTGAGGCATCCTCCGAATTCGAGGGAACGGGCTCAGAGTCGGCGGCGTCCAATTCCGCGTCGGCAGCCGCCTGGTCCGAAGCCGACGACCGATCGGCGGCCGGGGGGCGATCTACGGGTTCGGTGGAGGCTTCGTCCCTGGAGGTCGCCTCGGCCGGATCAGAGGGGGCGGGGCCGTCGTCCGCGTCGGGGCGGGCCGCGGGTTTTTCGGGATGGACGTCCTCCTCGTCGGGAGGAGGGCCGGTCTCGTCGTCCGGCGGTGCGGTCTCCTCGAAGGCGTCGCCGAATTCCTCCTCCAGGTCTTGAATGTCGAGGTCGTCGGCGTCGTCGTCGGAGGGGGGCGGCTCCTCTTCCTCCGCGTCAACGAGGCGATTACGGAAGAGGTCGTTGCGGCGGATGGGGCGCCCGTCGCCCGCGGTTTCGGGGGCCTGGATCGTGACGGAGGGGGAAGCGTCCTCGGTTGAGGCCTCCTGATCCGCCGAGTCTTCCTCATCTGTGGTATCGTCCTCTTTGGAGGCCGAACCGTCTGCATCGGGCTGCGACGACGCGTCGTCGCGGTCGTCGGATTGGTCTGACGCCGAATCGTCCGCCGAAGAGGCGTCCGACGCGGCGGCCCGGGGGGCGGAGCTGGTCGAACCGGTTGAGTCGGGCTCGGACGACGAGGCGTTTGTCGTGTCCGCCGCGTCGGAGGTTTGGTCCTCCTCACCGGCGCGCTTCTTTTCCTGTCGCTTGCGGGCGCGCCACTCTTTCCAGGCCGTCCACCAGGATTGAATCCGGTCCTCGACGTGCTGGACGGCCTCGATGGCCCGGTCTACGGAGCGCTGAATGTCGTGGTCGACCACAAGCATAATCATCACGGCCACCACGAGCAGAAGCAGAATCATCGAGCCGGTCGGGCCGAAGACGCCTTGCATCCAGCCTGCCATGCCCATGCCCACGGCCCCGGCCCAGCGCACGAGATTGGTGTCGAAGGTGTGACCGAACCAGCCGATGAGCGCGGCTGTCACGAAGGCCGACAGCAGCACGAGGCCGGTGGCGTAGAGGAGGGGACGGAGGGACCAATGCCGAAAGACGGCGTATCCCCACACCATCAGCGCGAGGCTGTAGAAGAGAATGCTGTACCCCAGGAAGCCCGGGACGAGCGTGCGGGCCAGTTCGGCCCCCAGGAGGCCGAGGGCGTTGCCCGCGGGCGGATACTGGCTGGGATTGAGAAGGGCGTCGAGCAGGGGGGCAGACTGGGCCACGCTGTCGTCTCCCGGCTGGTAGGTCACGAACGCCAGCGAGAGGAGAAGCGCCAGCACCATGAGGATCAGCCCCAAAACCTCCATCTTGCGGCGGGTAGAGACCACAGGGGTTGAGCCCTTCGTTTTGGAGGAGCCGGAGGAAGCCATACTGTGAGATCGTTCGACACGTGAATGAGGGCACCGTCTCTGGACGGCAAACGCCGTTCTGAGAGTTCCTTGCTCGAAATGACGTGCCCGTTTTTATGGTTTTGAGATCGCGCTTGCCCGCACAATGACGGTACGGTTGACACTGCACAAGGAGGATCATCGCTCCCCGGTGAAGGTCCATCTCCGGGTGCACTTCACGCACAACGACAGGCCGGTGGAGCACTTGAGGAATCGGTGACCCCCCACAAGATCAACGAAAGTCTGGCGGCTCAAGGGTGCAAGCGAAATAAACATGTGTGTTTGATGTTACATGTCACACGCCTGCAAAGTGGTCCGAGAGCAAATGGTTCGTCGCGGGTGTTTCCGGTTGGGGAAAAAGAACGTCTGCGACCGGACTGGCTGCGTTCGTGTGCGTATTTCGTATTGTATACGTTCGACTGCCCCGAGACACGCAATACGGCTCAGTAAAGTACTCCGAGGGAGGTGATGTCGCCTGTCCGACGGTCGCGTCGCCGGAAGGGCGCTCCGTTATTCGTCGTCGTAGCGGAGGAGCCGGTTTTCCGTGTAGTAGGGAAGGACAGGTAGGGTGTCGGTTCGAAAGCAGTAGTCTAAATCGTCCTGGTGGCCCTGCTGGACGAGGCGATCGGCGTGGTTGGCGCCTCGCAGGGCAGCGGCGAGGTGCTCTTGATCCGTCTCGTAGAGGGTAAACGCCGTGTGGGCCGAGTCGGTCACCACGTCGGGTTCCTCGTGATCCCAGAGGCGGGCGAGCAGCAGTCCGGCACAGAGCGTGTCCTCAAGGGCCAGGCGGTTCTGGCGGCCGGCGCACACGATGGTGACTTGATCGTCGTTCGTCTGAACGAAGTCCACAACGCGATCGGCATTGAGAAAGCAAGCGGCGACCAGGTGCTTGGCCGCAGTGGCTCGGTTGAGGGCGCGGGTGCCGTTGGTGGTATTGAGAATTACGTCGCGCTCTTCGACGGTCTCCTGCGTGTATTCGAGCGGCGAGTTGCCCAGGTGATAGCCGTCGATTTTTTCGCCGTTTCGTTCTCCGCCGAGCCGGTAGATGTCCGGATCCAGGTTGCTCGCAATCTTGCCGGCTTCGGCCATGTCCGAGACCGGCAGGACGGCCCGGGCGCCCCGATCGAGGGCGGTGACGATGGTCGAGCAGGCGCGCAGCACGTCGATGACGACGACCGTGCGGTCGCGAACATCCTCTTCGCTGACGCTGGAATACGTGAGAAACACTTCGGCGTCCATGGGCACGGAGATGGGCGAAGAACGAGAGAACAGGCGACGGGCGGCTAGTCGTCTTCGTGGAGGGGCGGCTCTTTGACCGTTGCTTCAAAGGTGCGCCGTCGACTGGTGATCAGGAGCGACTGGCCCGGTTCCGTGTACGCCGGATCGTTCGGGACGTATCCGAGCCCGATGCCGACATCGAGGACGGGCGACTGGGTGCCGCTGGTGACGACCCCAATTTCGTCTTCGTCGGGCGACTGGATAATGTGGTCGTGGCGCGGGATGCCGCGCTCGGCCGCCACGAAGCCCACGAGTTTTCGCTCGGGGCCGTCCGCTGCGATGGGGGCGAGCGCATCGCGCCCGATGAAGTCGCCCTTGTCGAGTTTGACGAGCCAGCCGAGGCCGGCCTCGTATGGGGTGGTCCGTTCGGTGATGTCGTTGCCGTGGAGGCAAAGCCCGGCTTCGAGGCGGAGGGTGTCGCGGGCACCGAGGCCGGCAGGCTTCAGGCCCTGGTCCTCGCCCTGCTCCAGGAGGGCATGCCAGACGTGCTCGGCCTCGTCCGCCGGGACGTAAAGCTCAAGCCCAACCTCGCCGGTGTAGCCGGTGCGGGACACGATCGCCTCCTCGCAGTCAAGGAAGGCGCCGTCGGTCTCTTCCCAGAAGTGGTAAAACTTCAAGTCGTCAAGGTCGTCGTCGAGAAGGGGCTGGGCAATCTCAAGGGAGCGCGGACCCTGCAGGGCAATGAGGGCCGTTTCGTCGGACACGTTTTCGAGGTCGGCGTCTTCTTCGTTGTGGAGGCGAATCCACTCGACGTCGCGCTCCACGTTTGCCGCGTTCAGGACGAGCATGTACAAATCCTCGGCCCGGCGATAGACGATGAGGTCGTCAATGATGCCCCCCTCCGGCGTACACATGACCGTGTACATGGCCCGTCCGTCGTACAGGTTGCTGGCGTCGTTGGTCACGAGGCGCTGGATGAGGTCGAGCGCCTGCGGGCCCCGTACGAGAAGTTCGCCCATGTGGCTCACGTCGAACAGGCCGGCCTCGTTGCGAACAGCCATGTGCTCCTCGATGATGCTGCTGTACTGGACCGGCATGTCGAACCCACCGAATTCCATCATGCGGGCGCCGAGGGATTCGTGGGCGTCGTGCAGAGGCGTAGTTTTGAGGGTATTGGGGGAATCGGCCATGGCTAGAACGACAATCGACCAGAAAGAACGGACGACGAGGACAGCCGCGTGGAATGAACCCCACCGGCGCGTTCATGATAGCCGCTGGGGGGTGTGTAAATCAACGAAGGCGGCGTGATTTTGGACGGTTTGGCAAACCAGATCGGAAGAACGGGGAGAAGTTGATGCCTCCTGTTCGTACGGAGAGAGGAAGGACCGTGGGGGCATGGGAGCGCGGGAGAGAAGGAGAAGAGTGGAATGTGCGGTGCACCCCCGATTCCGTACCTCCACGTTCAGTTCGACTCAGAGAACAGTGGGCTTGGATGCGAGCTTCCGCTCAGACCCCCCGTCATTCGGGGCGCCAGGCGTCATAGTCGGCGGTGCGGAGGGCTTCGACCGCAGCGTCGGCATCCGTTGGGTCGGCAAACGCAAGGCGAAAGGTGCCCCCGGTTCCCTCGCGGACCGTCTGGAGCTCGATGTCTTTGACGTTGAGATCGGCGTCCGCGAGGCGGCCCGTCAGGTCGTGGAGCACGCCGGGCTCGTCGGGGGCGCGCACGTGGACGTCGGCCAGGGGGGAGAGGAAGCCTTTCGCGTCGTCGGGAATGGCCTCGCGGGCCTGGCGTGCGTCGGTGAACGCCTCTTCCAGCCCGTCGAGGTCCCCTTCGATGAGCCGGTTGCGGATTCCCCGGAGCGTTCGGCGGAACTGGCTGAGGGCGTCGTGAATCGCCCCCTCGTTGCCCACCAGCACGTCGCGCCACATCCCGAACGGGGAGGCCGCGATGCGCGTCATGTCGCGAAAGCCGCCCCCGGCCAGCTCCAGGGGCAGGTTGGCGGCGGTGGTCGCCTCGTCGCTGTCGGCCACGGTGTTGACGAGGGCCACGGCCAGGAGCTGCGGAAGGTGGCTCACGGCGGCCACGAGGCGATCGTGGCGCTCGGGGGCGAGGGGAAGAGCGCGCGCGCCGGTGGCCTCCACGAGATCCAAGACCGGCGCGAAATCGTCCAGGGCGTGTTCGTCTTCGCCGGCGGGACGGCAGAGGGCATAGACCGCATTTTCGAAGAGCAAGGGATCGGCATGCGCGATGCCGGCGGCTTCAGCGCCTGCCATCGGATGGCCCCCCAGGAACTGAGCGTGGTCGGGAAGCACGTCGGTGGCCTGGTCGAGCACCGGCTGCTTCACCGATCCCACGTCTGTGATGAAGGCTCCCTCCTGCACGTGATCGGCAATGGTCGCGAGCAGCTTGAGGATGGTGGCGAGCGGCGTGGCGAGAACCACGAGATCGGCCGACTCCACTGCTGTGACTGGGTCGGCGGCCTTCTGATCGATCGCGCCCCGGTCGGCCGCCGCGTCGAGTACCTCGGGCCGATCGTGCCCCACGATGGTGCAGTCGGACCGGCGTTCCTGCCAAGCCAGGCCGAGCGAGCCCCCGATGAGGCCGGTACCGAGAACGGAAATGCGATCAATCATGGAATGCCTGATGGTCGGAAAGAGCAGTGTGGGCCTCCTGGAGAGAAGGGTCTTCTGATTCGACGGTGGGCACGGTCAGGGTCGAGGCGTGTTCGCGGGCATGACCGGGGCTGTTGCCTTTTCGTGAGAAATCGAGACGGCGGGGGAACGACGTCGCGGAGGGAGGGGTGGAAATGAAATTTGTCTAATGCGAAGCCGTTCCTGTACGAAAAGTCTTCGAAGGAAGCGGTTTTTCTGTGGAGGGATCGCCACACTTGTCCGGTCGCGTGCATAGATGGGTACCGTGCGAGAACCGAAAGGGCGGCTGTCGCCTGAAGACCCTTTTTCGCTCACATCTCCCGTAGATTGACTTTAAAAAGACGAAAACATAGACATGATCAAGAAAGTAAATAAGCGAGACAGCGACCAGGTAAAGGTCACCTTCGTATTGCCGGAAGATCATCCCTTCGGGAACAACGTTTCTGTCGTGGGCGACTTCAACGATTGGACGGCCGGCGAGCATACCTTCGTTCGCCGAAGCAACCAGACCTACAGCACGAACGTGATGCTGGAGGAGGACAACCGCTATGCCTTCCGCTACTACAGCGAGGAGGAAGGCTGGATCAACGAGGACGACGCCGACGACTTTGAGCCCAACGAATACGGGGCGACCGACTGCATCGTCGAGACCTGATCGCGCATCTGCTCTCGACGGGGCGAATGGACCGTCGGAAGTTCGGGCGAGAAGACGGGAAGAGGCCCGTCGGCCTCTACCTCCTTCGGGCAAAAAGGAACGGCCCGCTGGGGGAGGCCGGTCATTCGCGAAGCGCTTCCGCAATTTCGGCGGCAGACAGTGAGTGATTGAAGGTGTCCTCCGACACGTCGTTGAGAAGGACCACCGTTCCGCGGGGCGACACCACCAGTCGTTTCTGCTCGTTCTCTGCCGTTGGAAAGTGGGCCTCCACCGAAACGGCTTCGTGCTCGGCTCGGTCGCGGAGAGCGGCAATCGTCGATTCGTCGGGGATCTGGTCGAGTTCCTCGCGTTGGACAGCGTCAGGCATACTGGGAGGAGGGGATTGGTTCTGCGGGGGAGAAACATTTGAAGATGAACTGTACGAGTGAACGAGTGGACCCGCTGTACGTTCGGCAGTCGCTGGTCCGATGAGGAGCCATCGCCATCGTGCGTGACTCTCGAATGTCCTGGTATGACTGATTCTCCAGACGGCCCGACGCGCCAGATGTTCGTCCGCATCGCCGCGCAGCTCATGGTGCTCTACGACGACGCCATGTCCAACGACCGACGCGAAGCTGCGCAGGCGTACGCGATGGCGCTGAACGTCCTGCGAAATGAGACTGAGGGCATACCGATTTCATTCGACGGACCGCCTCCGACGCTTCGCGGTATTCCGACAGTCGATTTTCCCGAGCAGCTGGAGGAGCAACTGGCTCCGCAGTATCGCCCCGCTCGCGAGAACACGGAGTGACGACTCAGCACATTGAGAAGAAGAGCGCCGATGTCGCCGCCCGGAATGAAGAAAGCCCCACTCTCTGATTGAGAGCGGGGCTTTTTTGGGTGGACGGGGAGGGGAGAGCGGCGGTTATTCGGGTTTGCGGAGGCTCGTCACGTCCACGAAGCCTCGCGGGCTGCGAACCACGACTCGAAATGCTTTGCCAGCCGGAATCTTCCCATACACCGTCTGGAACGTCTCCACGTCCGGAACGCGTTGTCCGGCAATCTCCATGATGATCAGCTCTTCCTGAAGACCGGAGTTGCGGATCATGGGATTGGAGCGGTCGACCTCCGTGATAATCACGCCCTCGGTGTCGTTGAGGCCGAGCTTCCGCGCAATCTCCGCCGTAATGTCTTGGATGCTCAGCCCCAGTTCCTCCATGAGCTGGCTCTTGGAGGGCACGTTGTCTTCTTCAGCCACTTGCTGTGAGTTGGTGCTGGCCGAGCCGAGGGTGACCTCGACTTCACGCTTCTCACCTTCCCGATCGACGATGGTAAGGGTGATCGTGTCACCGGGGCGCATGGCCGCGACGCGGTTGCCGAGCTGAAGGTGGTTTTGCAGCTTTTCCCCATTGAGGGCCGTGACGATGTCGCCGGGCTTTAGGCCGGCCTCGTCTGCTGCAGACCCGTTTTCCACGTCTGCAATGACGGCAGCCCCGCGCGGCAGGCCTTCATTCTCGATGATGCTCTGGGAGGCTCCTTCGTACTGTACCCCCAGACGGGCGCGCCTCACCTCCCCCTCTTCGATGAGTTGCGTAGCGCTTCGTTCGACCGTTTCGGCCGGAATGGCAAATCCGATGCCCTGGTAGCCGCCCGTTTGAGAGGCGATGGCCGTGTTGATCCCGACGAGTTCCCCCTTCAGGTTCACGAGCGGACCGCCCGAGTTTCCGGGATTTATGGCCGCATCGGTCTGGATGAAGTTCATGATCGGCGAGATTTGCTGCTCCCGCTGGCTGGGCTGTTGCCGCCGTCGTCGCTGGGGGGTGGACTGGAGGCGCCCCACGGCACTCACGATGCCGGCGGTGACGCTGTTGTTCAGGTTTTCCGACAGCGGCGAGCCGAAGGCCAGCACCCACCGGCCGGGTTGGAGCTTGTCGGAATTTCCGAAGCTGATGGCCGTGAACTCCTTGTCGGCCTCCACCTTTAGGACAGCGAGGTCGCGAGTCGGGTCGGTGCCCACGACCGTCGCGTCGTACTGAGCCCCCTCGAATGTCGCTACGCTGAGTTCATCGGCGTCCTCGATGACGTGGTTGTTGGTGACGAGGTGCCCGTCGGACTGAATGAAGACGCCGGAGCCGAGGCCCTGAGATCGATATTCCCGTTCCGGACCGCTGGGGCCGCCGAAGAAGTCTTCGAACGGGGTGCCCTGGAAGGGATTGGGCATCCGTCGCTCGATGACCCGCTCTGCTCGAATTTGCACGACCGCCGGATTGACTGACTCGGCGACCTCCGCAAATGCGTCCTCGAAGCTTCGGAGGGCCGGAGCGGCAGTAGAGGAATCCAGGGTCGTCGATCCGTCGAGGGCGGCTGCCTGGCTGGACTCGCCGATGGCGTTGCCGACCCCAAAGAGGTTGGCGCCGGCCGTTGCAAACAGAATCCCGGCCAAAAACGCTCCGCTGATGATGGCGGCGATCGAAACTTTGCCTTTTGTGCTCATGGAGTAGAGGTCAAATTCATGCGATGGAAGAAGAACTCGCAGGGCCCGACGACGTCGTGAAGCGCACGTCCGTCGTGCCCGAACGGGTTACCAACGGACGCATCCCCTCGATTCGTACCGATGGGCCGTCCAGCGTTTTACAACAAGGAAAATAGCAGAAAAGTGCCGGGTGGAGGAGAAAGATCAGGGCTATTCCTCGCCCGGGATGCCCGCTTCGGTCATCCCGTGGACGTCCAGGTACTCGTCGAGCTCCTCGTCGGTAAGGAGGCCCATTTCTTTCACGACCGTGCGCACGCTCTTGCGTTCCTTCGAGGCCTTTTTCGCCACCTCGCTGGCCTTGTCGTAGCCGATGGCCGTGTTGAGAGCCGTGGCGAGGGACGGATTCAGCTCCAGCAGCTCCCGGCAGCGTTCGCGGTCGGCCTCGATGCCCTCCACGCACTTGGTGCGGAAGGCCCCGACGCTGTTGGCGAGCAGATGGATGCTCTGGAGCATAGCGTGGGCCATGACCGGCATCATCACGTTGAGCTCGAAGTTGCCGTGCGTGTTGGCCACCGAGATCGTCTGGTGGTTGCCGGTCACCTGCGCGGCCACCATCATCACCTGCTCGCTCTGGACGGGGTTCACCTTGCCCGGCATGATGGAGGAGCCCGGCTGAATGACGGGCAGCTCGATCTCGCCGATGCCGCTGGTCGGGCCGCTGGAGAGGAGGCGCAGGTCGTTGGCGATTTTGA